>JALOSK010000141.1 GCA_025458465.1 Sandarakinorhabdus sp.
CTGGAGGCGGCGATGGCGCAGCTGGCCAACCACAGCTGCATCACGGTTGTCACCCGCAGCGAAAAGGGCGCCGTGGTGATCGGCGGCGGCCAGCATTGGGAAGTGCCGGGCGAACATGTGGCCAAGGTGGTGGACACGACCGGCGCGGGCGATCTGTTTGCGGGCGGCTTCATGGCCGGGCTGGTGCAGGGCCGCAGCCTGCCCGATTGCGCGCGGATGGGCTGCATTTCGGCGGCGGAGGTGATCTCGCACTTCGGCGCGCGGCCGGAGGCGGATTTGCAGGCGCTGGTGGCGGCCAAGCTGGGCTGAGCACCAAACACCGTCTGCAAGGAAAAAGGGCGGCCCGCGAAGGCCGCCCTTTTCGGTTTCACTGTGCGGCGCGTTACGCGTCCTTACCGCCCGGCGTATGGATGCCCGGCAGCGGCGGCACGCCCTGCGGCGGCACGTCCGGGCTCAGTTCGCCCACCACGGTGATGCCGCGCGCCACGTTGGAACGGGTGCGGCCGTAGAGGAAATAGAACACCAGGCCGATGGCGGCCCAGCCGATGAACACCAGCTGCGCCACCCAGCTGAGGAAGCCGAACAGCAGCAGGCAGCCGGCGGCCGCCAGCGGTGCCACAAGCCACACGGCCGGCGTGCGGAACACGCGCTTGCGATCGGGATCGCTGCGGCGCAGCACCATGATCGCCAGGCTGACGAAGAAGAAGGCGCACAATGTGCCGCCATTCGACACCGACGCCAGCTGCCCCACCGGGAAGAAGGCGGCGGCGATCGCAACACCCACGCCGGTGATGATCGTCACCACGTGGGGCGTCTTGTATTTCGGGTGCACCTTCGACAGCGCCGCCGGCAGCAGGCCATCGCGGCTCATCACGAAGAACACGCGGGTTTGCGCGAACATCATCATCAGCACCACCGACGGCAGCGCAAAGCCCGCCGCGAGCCCCAGCACGTTGCCAACGCCTGGATGGCCGATGGCGCGCAGCACGTGCGCCAGCGCTTCGGGCGAGCAGACCACGGGCAGCGTGGCTTCGGCGAAGGTCTTGCACTGGGCGGCCAGTTCCGGCGAACCCGGCAGCAACGCTTCGCCGTTCGGGCCAAACACCGGCTGCGCGCCATAGCTGCCGATCACGCCTGCGCCCACCAGCATGTAGAAGGCGGTGCAGATGGCGAGGCTGGCAATCAGCCCGATCGGGATGTTGCGCTGCGGATCCTTGGTTTCCTCGGCTGCGGTGGAGACCGCGTCAAAACCAACGAAGGCGAAGAAGATGATCGACGCCGCACCGATGGCGCCGGTGGTGCCAAGCGGCAGGAACGGGGTGAACTTGTCCGCCGTGGCGGCTGGCACGGCGAGGAAGATGAACGCCGCCAGCGCCGCCACCTTCACCACCACCAGCACGCTGTTGACCGTGGCGCTTTCCTTGGTGCCAACCACCAGCAGCCAGGTGACCGCCAGCGCGATGATCACGGCTGGCAGGTTGATGATGCCGCCCGCGTAAGGCCCCATCACCAGGGCATCGGGTACTTCGATCCCGCCGAAATTCTCGACCACACCCACCATGTAGCCGGACCAGCCGACCGCCACGGCGCTGGCTGCCACCGCATATTCCAGCACCAGCGCCCAGCCGACGATCCATGCGAGGATTTCACCGAAGGTGGCATAGCTGTAGGTGTAGGCACTGCCCGACACCGGCACCATGGCCGCCAGTTCGGCATAGCAGAGCGCGGCCAGGCCGCAGACGAGGGCCGACAGCACGAAGCTGATCAGCATGCCCGGCCCGGCCAGCTGCGCGGCTTCGGCGGTCAGCACGAAGATGCCGGTGCCGATGATGCCGCCGATGCCCAGCATGGTGAGCTGGAAGGCACCCAGCGAGCGGGTGAGGGCCTTTTTCTGGGCGGTTGCCAGGATCGCATCCAGCGATTTGACCCGCCACACATTGCCAGACGTGTTGCTCAACGAAAATCCCCTTGGCGCGGCTGCCGCAGCCCAAATCCCCTCGGGCCACGAGCCAGTGTCATCGTCCCGTCATGCCCAGCCAAAGGGCTTGCGGTCAAGGTGGCTTTGCTGCCCGCGTGGCCAAGGCTCTATTGTGAGCGAAATAACAAAAATGACTGGCGGTGATGTGTGTCACACGTTAGGCTGTGCGCATGTCTGCACTGTCGCCTGCCGAAGCCGCCGTTCTGGCCCGTCTTGACGGGCAACGCGGCGCCATGCTGGCCGAGATCGAGGCCTGGGCCGCGATCAACACGGGCAGTCGCAATCTGGACGGCCTTGCCATCATGGCCGATACGCTGGCCGCGGCCTTCGCGCCATTGGGCGCAGACGTCCGCCGGGTGGCGGCTGCGCCAGCCACGCAGATCACGCCGGACGGCCACGAACAGCCGCTGGCGCACGGCGACAATCTGCACATGGTGATGCGCCCCCATGCCCCGGTGCGCGTGCTGCTGACCGGGCACATGGACACGGTGTTCGGCGCCGACCATCCCTTTCAGGCCTGCCGCTGGCTGGATGCCGACACGCTGAATGGCCCCGGCGTGGCCGACATGAAGGGTGGCATCGCGGTGATGAAGGCGGCGCTCACCGCCTTCGAGGCCAGCCCGTTCGCCGCGCAACTTGGCTGGGAGGTGGTGCTGAACAGTGACGAGGAAGTTTCCTCCCCCGGTTCGGCGCCCCTGCTGGCCGATGCGGCCCAGCGCTGCCATCTGGGCCTGACCTATGAACCGGCGCTGCCCGATGGCACGCTGGCCGGGGCGCGTGCCGGTTCGGGCAATTTTTCCGCCACCGTGCATGGCCGTGCCGCCCATGCCGGGCGCAATCCCGCCGATGGCCGCAACGCCGTGCTGGCCGCCGCCGATCTGGCGCTGCGGCTGGCAGCGCTGGCCGGCGATGATCTGTCGGTGAACCCGGCGCGCATCGATGGCGGCGGGCCGAACAACATCGTGCCTGATGCCGCCGTCCTGCGCTGGAACATGCGGCCGCGCACCGCCCATGCGCAGCAACGCGCCGAAGCCGGCATCAACGATGCGGTAGCCGCCGTGGCGCTGGCGCATGATGTCCATATCCATGTTCACGGCCGCTTCGCCCGCCCGCCCAAGCCGCTGGACGCCAACCAGCAGCGGCTGTTCGATCTGGTGAAGCATTGCGGCGCGGTGCTGGGCCTTGCCATCGCCTGGCGGGACACCGGCGGCGTGTGCGATGGCAACAACCTCGCCGCCGCCGGCCTCGCCGTGGTCGATACGCTGGGCGTGCGCGGCGGTGCCATCCACAGCAGCGATGAATTTCTGTGTGCGGATTCGCTGGAGGAACGGGCGCGGCTTTCGGCGCTGTTGCTGATGCGCGTGGCGCAGCACGGGTGGCAGCGATGACGGAAGCCGGCCTGTGGCGGGTGCGCCCGGCGCGCCGCGATGATCTGCCGGCGGTGATGGCCCTGGCACGGCTGACCGGCGGCGGCTTCACCAACCTGCCGCCCGATGAAGCGGCACTGGCTCGCCGGCTGGACTGGTCGGCCCGCAGCTTTGCCCGCCATGAGGACGCACCGCACAACGAATTATATCTGCTGCTGCTGGAGGAAGTGGCCACCGGGCGCATTGGCGGCACCGCCATGCTGTTCAGCCGGGTGGGCGCGGAATGGCCGTTCTACAGCTACAAATTGTGCACGCTCACCCAGACCAGCCGCGAACTGGATCGCACCTTCCGCACGCAATTCCTGTCGCTCACCACCGATTTCGATGGCGCGTCGGAGGTGGGCGGGCTGTTCCTGCACCCGGACTTGCGCAGCAGCGGATTGGGCCGGCTGCTGGCGCGGTCGCGCTATCTGTTCATGGCCCAGCACCGCCCCCGCTTTGGCCGCCAGGTGCTGGCCGAACTGCGCGGCGTGATGGATGCCGATGGCAATTCGCCGTTCTGGGATGCGCTGGGGGCCCGCTTCTTCGGGCTGTCGTTCCCGGAAGCCGATCAATTCAATGCCATTCACGGCAACCAGTTCATTGCCGATCTGATGCCCAAGAACCCGATCTACACCGCGCTGCTGCCCGAGGCGGCGCGCGCCGCCATCGGCCAGCCGCACACTTCGGGCCGCGGGGCGCTGGCCATGCTGGAGGCCGAAGGCTTCGCGTTCGACAATTATGTCGACATCTTCGACGGTGGCCCCACCGTGGCGGCGCGCATCGATGATCTGAAAACTGTGCGCGGCGCCCGCGAGGCCGACATCACCGCACTCACTGACGACATTGAAGGCACCCCCAGCCTGGTCGCCACCGGCCGGTTGACCGGCTTCCAGGCCTTTTGCGCAAGCCTTGCCGATGATGGCCACAGCCTGCCCGCCGCCATTGCCCAGCCGCTGGGCATCGCGCCCGGCACGAGGATTCGTCATGTCGCCTGCTGAACTCGTCTCCACCGATCCCTGCACCGGCGAGGCGATCTGGCAGGGCGCCACCGGCGGCGTTGCCGAAGCCGTGGCCCGCGCCCGCGCTGCCGCGCCGGGCTGGGCGCGGCTGCCGCTGGACCAGCGCATCGCCATCACCCGCGCCTTCAAGGCCGAAGTGGATGCACGCGCCGAAGAGTTTGCCCGCCTGATCGCGCGCGAAACCGGCAAGCCGCTGTGGGAAACCCGCACCGAAGTGGCCAGCGTCGCCGCCAAGGTGGAGATTTCCATCACCGCGCAGGCCGAACGTGCCGGCGAGAAGGCGGCGGAGGCGGCCGGCGTGAAGCAGATGCTGCGCCACAAGCCGCATGGGCTGCTGGCCGTGCTCGGCCCCTATAATTTCCCGGCGCACCTGCCCAATGGCCATATCGTGCCGGCACTGCTGGCGGGGAACGTGATCGTCTTCAAGCCATCCGAACAGACGCCGGCCGTGGCAGAGTTCATGGGCGGGCTGTGGGCCCGGGCCGGCCTGCCCGATGGCGTGCTGACCATCGTGCATGGCGGCGGCGACGCGGGGCGCGAATTGGCCGGCGCCGATATCGACGGCCTGCTGTTCACCGGATCGGCGCATGTGGGCGCCGCCCTGGCCCGCCAGTTTGCCGACGCACCGCACCGCATTCTGGCGCTGGAAATGGGCGGCAACAATCCGCTGGTGGCGTGGGATGTTGACGATATTGACGCGGCGGCGGCCACGGTGGTGCAATCGGCGTTCCTTTCGGCCGGCCAGCGCTGCACCAACGCCCGCCGACTGATCCTGAAGGCAGGCGACGACCGGCTGGTTCAGGCCGTGCTGGCGCTGGCCGACCGGCTGATTGTCGGCGCGCCGTTCGATGATCCGCAGCCGTTCATGGGACCGGTGATTTCCAATGCGGCTGCCGACGGGCTGGAACGCGGCTGGGCGCAGTTGCAGGCTGCCGGCGGCCGTGTGCTGCGCCCGCTTGTGCGCGCCCATGCAGACCGGCCCTTCCTGTCGCCCGCCGTGATCGACATGACCGGCTGCGCGGCCAGTGACGATGAACTGTTCGGCCCAGTGCTGCAGATCATAGACGTGCCTGATTGGAACGCGGCCATGCAGGCGGCCAATGCCACCCGCTTCGGGCTGGCCGCCGGCCTGATCGGCGGCGATGCGGCGCTGTTCGATCGCTTCTGGAGCGAAGCCCGTGCCGGCATCGTCAACTGGAACCGGCCGACCAATGGCGCGTCTTCGGCCGCGCCGTTCGGTGGCATCGGCGCCAGCGGCAACCACCGGCCATCCCCGGTGGCGACGCTGGCCAGCGACAGCCTTGCCGGCAGCATCATCACGGGGCTGAAGCCATGATCCGCGAAATCAACTTGGATGGCCTGATTGGGCCCAGCCACAATTATGCGGCGCTGTCGCTGGGCAACCTGGCCAGCGCGCGCCATGGCGGCGCCACCTCGCGGCCGCGCGCGGCCGCGTTGCAGGGCATCGCCAAGATGCGCTTCGTCATGGGCCTTGGGCTCACGCAAGGTTTCCTGCTGCCGCTGGACCGGCCCAATGTGGGCTTCCTGCGCGCCATGGGCTTTGCCGGCAGCGACGAACAGGTGATTGCGCGTGCCGCCGCAGAAGACCCGCGCCTGTTTGCCACCGCCGCGTCGGCCAGCAGCATGTGGACGGCCAATGCCGCCACCGTGTCCCCGGCGCCCGATACGGCCGATGGGCGCTGCCACATCAGCGCCGCCAACCTGTCGCGCATGGCCCACCGC
>JALOSK010000001.1 GCA_025458465.1 Sandarakinorhabdus sp.
CAGAATGTCGATGATCTGCACGACCGGGCCGGATCGAGGCGCCTGCTGCACATGCACGGCGAATTGCTTTCAGCGCTTTGCACCGCCTGCGGGGCGGCGCGCCCGTGGGCCGGGCCGCTGCTTGATCCGCACAGCTGCCCGGCCTGCACACGGCCCGGCACGCTGCGGCCCGATATCGTGTGGTTCGGGGAGATGCCCTATCACATGGGCGCGATCACGGCGGCGATCGAACGCTGCGATCTGTTCGTGTCCATTGGCACATCCGGCGCCGTCTATCCCGCTGCCGGTTTCGTGCAATGGGCGCGCGAGGCGGGCGCCCAGACGCTGGAGCTGAACCTGGAACCGTCGGCCGGCACAGCGATGTTCGGGGAAGCCCGGCACGGCCCGGCCGGCACACTGGTGCCCGCCTGGGTGGACGACGTGCTGGCCACACTGGCCTGAAGCGTCAGAAATCCAGCTTGTCGTAATGCGGCGGCGGCTGCAGGCCTTCGAACCGTTCGGCCAGCAAGGGCCGGAAGGTGGGGCGCGACTTGATGGCGGAATACCAGGTCTTGGCCGGATCGTGCCCGTCCCAATCGATGCCCGACAGATAATCAGCGACCGAAAGATGCGCGGCGGCGGCAATATCGGCCAGACCGAACTGGTTGCCGCCCAGCCAGGCGCGGCGTTCCAGCAGATAATCGATGTAATCCAGATGCACATCGGCCATCCGGCCCGCCTGGCGCAAAACGGCGGCATCGGGCGAGGCGCGCAGCACGGCGCGCTTGTACATGCGTTCGGCCAGCAGCAGCGCGTTCACTTCGGCATAGAATTTCTGATCGAACCAGGCCACCAGCCGCCGGGTTTCGGCACGATCCTCCGGTTTTGGCCCCAGAAGCCCGGTGCGTTCCACCACCTCCTCGAAATGTTCAAGGATGGCCACCGAATCGGCCAGCACGATGTGGCCCTGCTGCATCACCGGCGTCTGCCCGGCGGGGTTGAGCGCGGTGAAGGCGCTACGCTTTTCCCACGGGCGTTCCATCACCAGTTCATGCGTGACGCCCTTCACCGCAAGGGCGAAGCGCACCTTGCGGCTGAACGGACACAGCGTGAAATGGTAAAGGCGCCACATTGCGGCACCGTTCATAATCAACTTTGCGGGCTTGGAAAGGCCACACGCGCACCATTGCGGTTGTTGCAAGCGGCTCGCAACTGGCGTAGCGCAGGTGCGTGAACCGGCGTCTTGCCCTGTTGGCCCTTTGGGCGGTGCTGATGGCGCCGCTGGGCCTGTTGTGCTGGCAGGCCTTCAGCCCTGACAGCGATCTTGATGCCGCCACGGCGGCCAGCGGCAACTGGGCGATGGCCTGGCTGGCGGCGGCGGTGGTGATGACGCCGCTTGCCAAGCTTTGGCGCGGCCTTGCCCGCCTGCTGTGGCTGCGCCGCGCGGTGGGGCTGGCGGCGTTCGGCGCCAGCCTGGTGCACCTGTGGCTCTATCTGCGGGTGATGGGCGATTATGCCGAACCCGGCGGCACCTGGGCGCTGGTGTGGGCGGAAGCCTTCACACCGGGCATCCTCACCGGCTGGCTGGCGTTGCTGCTGATGCTGCCGCCGGCGCTGGCCAGCAATGATGCCGCGATGCGGGCCTTGCGCGCCGCCTGGAAGCGCGTGCAGCGCCTGGCCCTGCCGGCCGCTGCGCTGGCGCTGCTGCACATGGCGGTGGTGCATGATGGCCTGATGCTGGCGCTGGCCGTGGCGGCGCTGGCGGGCGGCCTGCAACTCGTGCGATTTTTCCCTGCAACCAGAAAGGCACTTTGAATGCGCATGATCCTGATGGCGGCTGTTGCTGCCGCAACGCTGTCCGCCCCGGCCCTGGCCACCGGCAAGATGAAGTGCGACGTCAAGCCGGAAGACCGCAAGCCGATCGAGGAGCTGAAAGCCGAACTGGTCAAGCAGGGCTGGACGGTGGCCAAGGCCAAGGTGGATGGCGGCTGCTATGAAGTCTATGGCGTGATGCCCGAAACCGGCCGCGTGGAAGCCTATTTCCACCCGGTGACGTTCGAGAAGCTGTTCGTCGAACAGCGCGGCAAGGTGCTGTTCAAGAAGGGCTAAGCCTTCGCGGCCTTTGCCTTCGCCGGCGCAGCCTTGGGCTTGGGCGCAGTCTTTGCCTTGGCTTTGGGCTTCGCCGGCTTGGCGGCGGCGGCCTTCAGCTTGGCCACCTCGGCTTCCAGCTCGTTGATGCGCAGCGCCTGGCGGACAATGATGTCCTGCATCCCGGCATATTGGGCTTGCAAATCGGGGCTTGCCGGCGCCGGCTCGGCGGCCTTTGGCGGCGCCGGCGGGGTGGGCGCCGCGGGCGGTTCCGGCGCCTTTGGCGTCACCACTTCGGCATCCACCATGTCATCCTCGCGGCGGAAGATGCCGGCCTCGCGCGCCTTCCTCACCAGCGGCGCGGCGGCCACCGCAAGCTGCATCAGGCTTTCGATCAGCGGATCATTGTTCTTGGCCATAACCGGGCTCCCGTAACTGTTCTATGCGAATATAGCAGTCGGGAACCCGGTTTCAAGGATGGCGCCTCATTCCGCCGCGATGCTGGCCGTATCGTCGCTGAGCGGGTGGGCCAGCCGGTTCACCATTTCCTTCGGGCACACCTGCCAGATCGCCTGGCGCGTGCGGTCCCATTCGGCCAGCAGCCCGGCGGCCCATTTCGAGCCCGTCTCGCGGGCGTGCTCCTCGATCAACGCGTGGACAACGCCTTCCCAGTGGGCGCTGGCCAACCGCTGCACGATCACGCTTTCCCGGTTCACGGCGCGTTCGAAGCGGCCCTCGCGGTCGAGCACGAAGGCCATCCCGCCCGACATGCCGGCGGCGAAATTGTCCCCCACCGGGCCCAGCACCACGGCGGTGCCGCCAGTCATGTATTCGCAGCCGTTGGCGCCGCAGCCTTCCACCACCACGGTGGCGCCACTGTTGCGCACGGCAAAGCGTTCCCCGGCCCGCCCCGCGGCAAACAGCCGGCCCGACGTGGCGCCATAAAGCACAGTGTTGCCGATGATCGCATTTTCATGGCTGGCCAGCGGGCTGGAGACCATCGGGCGCACCACGATGGTGGCGCCCGAAAGCCCCTTGCCCACATAATCATTGGCTTCGCCGAACACCTCCAGCTTGACGCCCTGCACGGCGAAGGCGCCCAATGACTGCCCGGCCGAACCGCGCAGGCGGATGTGGACATGGCCCGGTTGCAGCCCGGTCATGCCGAAACGCCGGGTGATCTCGCCCGAAAGCCGCGTGCCCACGGCGCGGTGCGTGTTGCGCACCGTATAGGCCAGCTGCATCTTCTCGCCGCGTTCGAACAGGTGCGCGGCATCGCGGATCATGTCCGCATCCAGGCTGTCCGGCACCGGGTTGCGGCCATTGCCCAGGCCCCAGCGGCGCATGTGATCCGGCGCGTCCACCTTGGCGAGGATGGGGTTGAGATCGAGATCATCCAGATGCTCGGCCCCGCGGCTGACCTGGCGCAGCAGTTCGGTGCGGCCGATCACGTCATCAAGGCTGCGACAGCCCAGCCGGGCGAGGATCTCGCGCACTTCTTCCGCCACGAAGCTCATCAGGTTGATGACCTTTTCAGGCGTGCCGACGAACTTGGCGCGCAAGGCATCATCCTGCGTGCAGACACCCACCGGGCAGGTGTTCGAATGGCACTGGCGCACCATGATGCAGCCCATCGCCACCAGGCTCATGGTGCCGATGCCGAACTCCTCGGCACCCAGGATGGCGGCGATCACCACATCGCGGCCGGTTTTCAGGCCGCCATCGGCGCGCAGCTTCACCCGCTGGCGCAGGCCGTTCAGCGTGAGCACCTGGTTGACTTCCGAAAGCCCCATTTCCCACGGCGTGCCGGCATATTTGATGCTGGTTTGCGGGGAGGCGCCGGTGCCACCGTTGTTGCCGGAAATCAGGATGGTGTCGGCATGCGCCTTGGCGACGCCGGCGGCCACCGTGCCGATGCCGGCGGAACTGACCAGCTTCACGCACACACGGGCGCGGGTGTTGATCTGCTTCAGATCGTAGATCAGCTGGGCCAGATCCTCGATCGAATAGATATCGTGGTGCGGCGGCGGGCTGATCAGCGTGACACCCGGCGTCGAATGGCGCAGCCTGGCGATCAGCTCGGTCACCTTGAAGCCCGGCAGCTGCCCACCTTCGCCGGGCTTGGCGCCCTGCGCCACCTTGATCTCGATCTCCTCGCAGGCGTTCAGATAGTCCGCCGTCACGCCAAAGCGGCCGGAGGCAACCTGCTTGATGACGCTGTTGGCATTGTCGCCATTGGCATAGGGTTTGTAGCGGACAGGATCCTCGCCGCCTTCGCCCGACACCGCCTTGGCGCCGATGCGGTTCATGGCGATCGCCAGCGTTTCGTGGGCTTCGGGAGACAGGGCGCCAAGGCTCATGCCCGGCGTCACGAAGCGCTTGCGGATTTCCGTCACCGATTCCACCGCTTCCAGCGGGATCGGCGTGGTGTTCGGGACGAAATCCAGCAGATCGCGCAAGCTGATCGGCGGCAATGCCTGCACGCCGCGGCTGAACTTCACATAATCGCTGTAGCTGTCACGGCTCACCGCCGTCTGCAGCAGGTGGATCAGATGGCCATCCCAGGCGTGCGCCTCGCCGCCGGCGCGCCAGCGGTAAAGGCCGCCCACCGGCAGCGCCGCCACATCTTCGTCCCAGGCCTTTTCGTGGCGCATCTGGGTGTTGATGAACAGCGATTCAAAGCCCTCGCCAGAGATCTTGGCCGGCATGCCGGGGAAGAAATCATGCACCAGCGCGCGCGACAGGCCGACGGCCTCGAAATTATAGCCACCGCGATAGGAAGAGATCACCGCGATGCCCATCTTGGCCATGATCTTCAGCAGGCCATCATCGATCGCCTTCTTGTAGCGGGCAACGCAATCATCCAGCGACAGGCCGCCGAACAGGCCGCGGGCATGGCGATCGGCAATCGCCTCCTGCGCCAGATAGGCGTTCACCGTGGTGGCGCCCACGCCAATCAACACGGCGAAATAATGGGTGTCCAGCGCTTCGGCGGCGCGCACGTTGATGCTGGCATAGGTGCGCAGGCCCTTGCGCACCAGGTGCGTGTGCACGCCCGCCGTGGCCAGGATCATGGCGATGCCGGCGCGCCCGGCGGACTGGTGCTCATCGGTGAGGAACAACTGCGTCTTGCCCTGCCGCACCAGCGTTTCGGCTTCGGCACGCACGCGGGCGATGGCTTCGCGCAACGCGGCGGCGCCGCCATTGATGTCGAACGTGCAATCGATCTCGGCGGCCTGCCGGCCGAAATGCTGCTGCAGCCGGTGCCAGTCGCGGTTGGACAGCACCGGGCTTTCCATCACCATCACCCCGGCCTGGGTCGCGCCTTCGTCAAGGATGTTGGTAAGGTTGGAAAAGCGCGTCTTCAGGCTCATCACCCGGGTTTCGCGCAGGGAATCGATCGGCGGGTTGGTGACCTGGCTGAAATTCTGCCGGAAGAAGTGGGACAGGTTGCGCGGCAGATCGGAAATCACCGCCAGCGGGGCATCATCGCCCATGCTGCCCACGGCTTCCTTGGCATCCTCCACCATCGGCGCGAGGATCAGCTCCATGTCTTCCAGGGTCTGGCCGGCGGCCACCTGGCGGCGGCGCAGCTGGTCGCGGCTGAAGGCGGCGGCGGGTTCCGGCGCGTCGCTGCCGTCAAGATCCTCGAAGTTGATGAAGCCGGCCACCAGCGCCTGGTAATCCTGGGCGCCGGCCACCTTGGCCTTGATCTGGGCATCGCTGTAGAAACGTGTTGGCGCGGCATCCAGATCCACCGCGATCATCTCGCCCGGGCCCAGCGCACCCTTCTTCACCACGTCCGCTTCCGGCACCACCACCATGCCGGCCTCGCTGCCGGTGATCAAAAGCCCGTCGCGGGTGAGGCAATAGCGCATCGGCCGCAGCGCGTTGCGATCAAGCCCGGCGACCACCCAGCGGCCATCGGTCATCGCCAGCGCCGCCGGCCCGTCCCACGGTTCCATGAGGGACGCGAAGAAGGCATACATGGCGCGCGTTTCGGGATCGAGCGTGTCATCCTTCTGCCACGCCTGCGGCACCAGCATCAGCTTGGCAGTGGGTGCATCGCGCCCCGACCGCACGAACGCCTCGAACACCGCATCCAGCGCCGCCGTGTCTGACGCGCCGGCCGGGATCAGCGGCTTGATGTCTTCCGAATGTTCGCCGAACGCGGCGGCCGCCATCTTGATCTCGTGGCTTTTCATCCAGTTGCTGTTGCCACGGATGGTGTTCACCTCGCCGTTGTGGGCCAGCGTGCGGAACGGCTGCGCCAGCCACCATTGCGGGAAGGTGTTGGTTGAATAGCGCTGGTGATAAATGGCAAAGCGGCTGACAAAGCGTTCGTCCAGCAGGTCGGGATAGAACTGGCTGAGCGATTCCGCGAGAAACAGGCCCTTGTAGATGAGCGTGCGGCACGACAGGGAACAGAAATAGAAGCCTTGGATCTGCGCCTCGATCACCTTCTTCTCGATGCGCCGGCGGATCAGGTAGAGGTCCTTTTCGAACCGCTCCTTGGCGCCTTCGCCGTCCGGCTCCGGCCCGGCGATCATGATCTGCTCGATCTCCGGACGGCTCTGCATCGCCTTGTCGCCGATGCAGCTGATGTCCACCGGCACCTGCCGCCAGCCATAGACCTTGTAGCCGAAGCCGATGATTTCCGATTCGACAATGGTGCGGCAGGCTTCCTGCGCGCCCAGATCGGTGCGCGGCAGGAACACCTGGCCCACCGCCAGCAGGCCGGCCACCGGCTTCTGGCCATGGCGTTCGACATGCTCGTGGAAGAAATCGACCGGAATCTCCACCAGGATGCCGGCACCGTCCCCCGTCTTGCCGTCGGCATCCACGGCGCCGCGGTGCCACACCGCCTTCAGCGCATCGATCGCCGCCGTCACCACCCGGCGCTGCGGCTTGCCATCGGTGGCAGCCACCAGCCCAACGCCGCAGGCATCGCCTTCCAGTTCGGGACGATACATGCCTTCGGCGGCGATGCGCTGGCGTTCGGCCTCGCTGGCGGTGAAGGGGGCGGAGCTGGTCATCATGATTCTCACTTGGCGGCAGGTGGCGGCGCGCTGTCGAGCGGCTTCAGCGCCTCGCGCAGGCGGTTCTGATTGGCCTTCATCGCTTCATCGATCTTCACGCCGATGCGCGTCGACGTGGCGCGCGCGATCTGGGCCGCCACGGTTGGCTGCTTGGCCTGCAGCGCCTGGCCCAGCGGGCTGCGATAGAAGGCGGAAAGCCCGTTCAGTTCGGCCACGGTGAACTGCGTGGCATAGGCGGTGATGGCATCGTTTACCACGGCATCGAGGTTCTGGTTGATCACCTGCTGCGCAACTTCGGCCTGGATGGCGCCGGCGCGGGCCATCACCGGATCGAACTTGGCCTTGTTGGCCTGATAGGCCTGGATGAAGCCCGGGCTCTGCGCCAGCATGGCCCGCACCACCGCGCCGGATTTCATCTGCGTCACCGATTGCGCCATCTGCCGTTGCAGTTGGGCCTTGATGCCCAGCTGCGCCACCAGAGCGGCGGCCGCCTGACGCGCAGCAGGGGTGACCGCCGGGGCGGCAGCGGGCTTGGCCTGCGCCAGCAGCGGGGCGGCGGCGAGCAGCGAAACGGCGGCAATGATCGTCTTCATGGATGCAATCCTCGTTCTCAGGCAGCGCGGGCCGAAGCGCCCGCACGCGCCCGCAGATACTGGTGCATCTGCGCGGCCACGTCACGCCCGTCGCGCACCGCCCACACCACAAGGCTGGCGCCGCGCACGATGTCACCGGCGGCGAACACGCCATCGATGCCGGTCATCATGGTGCGATGATCCACCCGCAGTGTGCCCCAGCGCGTCACCGGCAGATCGGGCGCGCCGAACAGCGTGGGCAGATCCTCCGCATCGAAGCCCAGCGCCTTGATGACGATATCGGCCCTGGCGGTGAAGCGATTGGCGCCATCGGGTTCCGGGCTGCGGCGGCCATCGGGGCCGGGCTGGCCCAGCCGCATGGCTTGCGCCACCACGCCCTCTGCCGTGATTTCGGCCGGCGCGGCGAGCCAGACAAACTCGACGCCCTCTTCCTCGGCATTGGCGACTTCGCGCGCCGAGCCCGGCATGTTCTCGCGGTCGCGGCGATACAGGCACTTCACGCTGGCGGCGCCCTGGCGGATGGCGGTGCGCACGCAATCCATCGCGGTATCGCCGCCGCCGATCACCACGACATGCTTGCCGGCGGCATCAAAGCGCGCGGCATCGGCGATGGTGTCGCCAAAACCGGCGCGGTTGGCGGCGATCAGATAGTCGAGCGCTTCCATGGTGGCCGGCCCATCGGCGCCCGGCACATCGACAGCGCGCGCCTTGTAGACGCCGGTGGCGATCAGGATGGCATCATGCTTCGCGCGCAGATCGGCCAGGCTGGCCGTGCTGCCCACGGCAAAATCCTGGTGGAAGTGCACACCGCCATCGCGCAGCCGGTCAACGCGCCGCATCACCACCGGCTTTTCCAGCTTGAAACCGGGGATGCCATAGGTGAGCAGCCCGCCGGCGCGATCGTGCCGGTCATAGACATGGACGTCATAGCCCTTCACGCGCAGCGCTTCGGCCGCGGTCAGCCCGGCCGGGCCGGCGCCGATGATGCCCACGCTCTGGCTGCTGCGATCGGCCACCGGCTTCAGCGGCTTCACCCAGCCATTTTCCCAGGCGGTATCGGTGATGAACTTCTCCACCGAACCGATGGTGACGCTGCCGAAGCCTTCCTCGATCACGCAATTGCCTTCGCACAGCCGATCCTGCGGGCAGATGCGGCCGCAGATTTCCGGCATGGCGTTGGTGGCGGACGAAACTTCGTAGGCCTCTTCCAGCCGGCCTTCCGCGGTCAGCTTCAGCCAATCGGGGATGTTGTTCTGCAACGGGCAGTGGACCTGGCAGAAGGGCACACCGCACTGGCTGCAGCGCCCGGCCTGCTCCTCGGCCTTGGCGAGGATGTAGGGGCGGCTGATCTCAAGGAAATCCTGCGCGCGCTCGTCGGCGGTACGCTTGGCCGGATAGGCCTGGTCCCGCTCCACGAATTTCAGCAATTTTGTTGCGCCCATCGCCGCCTGTCCTTTCGTTGGCGCAGGCGAAACCACAATGAACGGCTGCTGTCACGCAAAAAGCGACAGAAATGGCAGTATTATTGCCCTATTTAGCGACGGCGCGGCAGATTTCCCGGATTGTTGTTGCGATTTTAGGTCCGCTTCGGCCTTATCGCATGGCCAGCCACACCAGCGCGGCAGTGCCGGCGATGATTCGGTACCAGGCAAACGGCGCAAAACCATAGCGGCTGACCAGGGCCACGAAGCCCTTCACCACCACCAGGGCCACCACGAAGCTGACGGCAAAGCCGATGCCGATCGCCGACAGGTTGGATGCATCCAGCGCGTTCCGGTTCTTCCACAGTGCATAAACCGTGGCCGCCAGCATGGTGGGCACCGCCAGGAAGAAACTATATTCGGCCGCCGTGCGCCGCTCCAGCCCGGCCAGCAGGCCAAAGATGATCGTGGCACCCGACCGCGACACACCGGGCACCATCGCCACGCATTGGCCAACACCCACGAGCAACGACGTGCGCGCCGGCATGGCCTCCACGCTGGCATGGCGGGCGGCTGGCACCAGCCGTTCCAGCGCCAGGATCACGATGCCGCCCACCACCAGTGCGATTGCCACCACCACAGGGGATTCGAGCAGGGCGCGGATGGCTTCATAGGCAACAACGCCCACCACCATCGCCGGCAGGACGCCCAGGATGATGTTGCGCGCAAAGGCGATGGCGCCTGCCTCGCGCTGCCACAGACCGGCGATCACGCCGGCAAAGCGCTGGCGATAGGCCACCAGCACGGCAAGGACGGCCCCCAGCTGGATGGCGATCTTGAAGGCCACGCTGGCATCCCCGCGCCAGCCGATCAGTTCGGCCGCCAGGATCAGGTGACCGGTGGAGGAAACCGGCAGGAACTCCGTCAGCCCCTCGATGATGCCCAGCAGGATGACCGTGGCAAGATCGGGCTGGTTCACGCCGCCTGATCCTTCGCCGCCTTGGCGAACCGGCCACCCGAACGATAGCGCAGCATCATTTGCGGCACGAAGGCGCTGAGCGGCGTGGGCGTGATGCCAAGATCGGCCAGCCCCGGCATGCCCGGCGCACAGATGTTGCCCAGCTTCAGCATCGCCAGCTGATCGCTGTTCATCGGCATGAAGGGCAGCACGTCACCCAGTTTGGCCAGCAGGCCCGACGTGAAATCCGACAGCGGCACCACCGGGCGATCCAGCCCGGTGAGATCAGAGATCATCTGCAGGATCGCCTTGAAGCTGAGCACATCCGGCCCACCCAGTTCATAGGTGCGCCCGCGTGCGTCGGCGCGGCTGAGTGCGGCAATCACCGCATCGGCCACGTCGCGCACGAACACCGGCTGGAACAGACTGTCTCCACAGATGGCGGGCAGCGCCGGCGACAGGCGCGCCATGGCGGCAAAGCGGTTGAAGAACTGGTCTTCCGGGCCGGCCACCAGGCTGGGACGCAGGATGGTGGCGGCCGGGAAGGCGGCCAGCACGGCCTGTTCGCCCTGCCCCTTGCTGCGGGCATAGGCAATGGCGCTGCCGGCATCGGCGCCAATGGCCGAAACCTGCACGAAGGCCCGGGCGCCGGCAGCCGCAGCGCAGCGCGCCACCCGGCCTGCACCTTCGGCCTGCAGCGCATCAAAGCGCTGCGCACCGCTTTCGGCCAGGATGCCGACAAGGTTGACGCCCGCCACCGCGCCTTCAAAGGCCGCCGCCATGGCGGCATCGCTGCGGATATCGCCCGAAACGATCTGGATCTGGCCCAGATCACCCAGCGGCTTGAGGAACAGGGCACTATCGGCATGGCGGGAGACGATCCGCACCCGGCAGCCGGCCCGCGCCAGGGCTTCCACGACATAACGACCGATGAAACCGGCACCGCCCACCACCGTGACGAGCGCGCCAGCGGCCAGCGGGGATGCAGGGTCTGCGCTGATTTCCGTCATGAATTCCGCCATAGCGGCGAATTCCAACCCTGTCTCTGGCCATGTTGCCCCTGCGGCGGCGGTGCCCGCCTTTTTGTGCACTGGGCGATTGACAAGCCTCGATTCCCCCCATAACAGCCGCCGCCTACCTCCCGGTTCGCCGGGTTCGTGCCCAGATGGCGGAATTGGTAGACGCACCAGCTTCAGGTGCTGGCGCTCGCAAGGGCGTGGAGGTTCGAGTCCTCTTCTGGGCACCAATATTCGAAAGGCCGCTCCCTTGGGGGCGGCCTTTTTTGTTGCGCTCCGCCGCCGGCGCGGCATCTATGCGGCAAAGGGAGCGAACAAGATGATAAAGATGGTGATCGTGGCGGCGATGGCGATGGCCGCAACCGTCGTGCAGGCGGCGCCTGCCGTGACCGAAGCCGATTTCACCACCGCCGATTTTCGGTTCGGCGATGGCGGGCGGTTGCCGGAACTGAAGCAGCATTACCGCACGTTGGGCACGCCGGTGAAGAACGCCAGGGGCGAGATCACCAACGCGGTGATGGTGCTGCACGGCACCGGCGGCACCGGCGCGCAATTCCTGCAGCCCCAGTTCGCGCGCCTGTTCGAGAAGGGCGGCACGCTGGATGCCGGCAAATATTTCATCATCCTGCCCGATGGCATCGGCCACGGCGGATCATCCAAGCCGTCGGACGGCCTGCGCATGGGGTTCCCGGCCTATGATTATGCCGACATGGTGAAGGCGCAGGGCCTGTTGCTGGATCATCTGGGCGTCAAGCAGCTGCGGCTGCTGATGGGCACCTCGATGGGCTGCATGATGGGCTTCCAGTTCGGGATCGATGATCCGGCGCGGGCGCGGGCGATGATGCCGATGGCCTGCAACGTCATCGAGCTTGCCGGCCGCAACCGGCTGTGGCGGGCAATGGCCATCCAGGCGATCAAGGATGATCCGGTCTGGGCGGGCGGCAATTACACCCAGCAGCCCGTGAACGGGATGAAGGTGGGCGTGGCGCTGCAGGTGATGGCCGGATCGGCACCGCTGCGCCAGCAGGTGGATTGGCCCACCCGCCGCGCCGCCGACGCCGCGGCCCAGCAGGTGATGGAGCGCGGCCTTGCCGGCAGCGCCGATGCCAACGACCGCATCTACCAGCTGGAGGCCAGCCGCAATTACAAGCCGCTGGCCCGGCTGTCGCGGATCAAGGTGCCGGTGACGTGGGTCAACAGTGCCGATGATGTGATCAACCCGCCCGGCATCGGCCAGCCGGCGCGCTGGGCCACCGCCATGCCCAAGGGCCGTTTCGTGCTGATCCCGGAAACCCCCGAAACCCGCGGCCACTCCACCCACACGTGGAGCATCTTCTGGGAAAACGAACTGAAGGCGCTGCTGGCCCGTAGCCAATGAGCGTTCAGGCATCCGGCGCGGCATTGGTGAAGGCGGCCTCGCGCCGCGTCCGCCACGATGGCGGGCCGGTGCTGCGCCTGCCGCCAAGGCTGTCGGTGGCCGCCAGCCTGGGCTTGCGCGTGGTGCTGGTGCTGGCGCTGTTTGCCCTGGCGGTGGCCGGCCACTGGCTGGAACGCGAAGGGCTGAAGGACAATCTGGACAATCATGTCTCGTTCCTGGACGTGATCTATTTCACGGCCGTCACCGTTACCACGGTGGGTTATGGGGACATCGTGCCAGTCAGCAACGCGGCGCGCATGTTCGATACGTTCGTGGTCACGCCGATCCGCCTGTTTGTCTGGCTGATCTTCCTCGGTTCGGCCTATAGTTTCTTCCTGCAACGCGGCTGGGATCAGGTGAAGACGCGCATGACACAACGAAAGCTGAGCGGACATGTCGTGGTGTGCGGCTATGGCACCAGCGGGGCGGCCGCCGTGGATGAACTGAAGGCGCAAGGGGTGGACTGCGCGCAGATCGTGGTGATCGATCGCGATCCGGCCCGGATCGAACTGGCCAACGCGATGGGTGTGCTGGGGCTTGTGGGCGATGCCACGCATGACGATGTGCTGAACACCGCCTGCGTCATGCGTGCGGCGCGGGTGATCGTGGCCCCCAGCCGTGATGATGCCGCCGCGCTGATCGTGCTGTCGGCCCGCCGGCTGGCGCCGGCTGCGCGCATCAGCGTGGGCGTGCGCGCCGAGGAAAATGCCGATCTGCTGCACCAGGCCGGCGCCGACGCCATCATCAATCCCGTGCTGCTGGGCGGGCAGCTGCTGGCCCGCGCTGCCACCAACGGCCACGCGGTGGATTACATCACCGATCTGGCCGCCGCGCGCGGCCGCGTGGCGCTGTGCGAGCGCCCGGTGGAGGCGCATGAAGTGGGCCAACCGCTGTCGTCCCTGAAAACCGGGCTGGGCGTGCGCATCATCCGCGCCGGCCAACCGATCGGCTGGTTCGAACCCGCGGCGCAGCAACTGCAATCCGGGGACGTGGTGGTGGAAATCCTGCCGATCGGCGCCTGAGGCGCCTTCAGGTCGGCGGCTGTTGGCGCGGTTCCAGGCTGGCCGGATTGCCTTGCGCCACGTGGAAATCGGGCACGTCGCGATTGACGAGGGCGCCGGGCTGGATCACGCAGCCCGCCCCCACCGTCACCCCAGGCAGGATGATCGCCCGCGGCCCGATCAGGGTACCGTCACCGATGCGCGTATCGACATAGATGCCACGGGTGAGATCGTGGGTGAGGATCACCACCTCCTCCCCGATCACGCAATCCTTGCCGATGTGGATGCCGCGCGGCCACGTGCGGTCGATCAGGGCGGTTTCCGCAATCCAGACGCCGGGCTGGATATCCATGCCCCAGACATGCCGGCGCACCAGCCGCTGCACCTTCTGCTTCCAGCTTTCCCTGCGCCGCATCATGTCTCCTGCCCCGCAAGAATATTCCCTGCCCGATTGCCATTTGCATGCAGACAGCCGGTCTGGCTAGACTGCAGGCATGGCGCTCAAGTCGATCAATCAGCTGCGCCGCCTGCGCCTGCTGCTTACAGGCCTGCGCCGGCGGTGGCTGCAATGGCGCACCGGCCTGGTGATCCACCCCAGCTGCAGCATATCGCTGTCCAGCCGATTCCTGCCGCACCAGCCGGGCGGCGTGACGATTGGTGCCGATACGCTGATCGCCTTCAAGACCCTGATCGACGCCCGCGATCTGGCCAGCGGCGAGGTGCGGCCCATCCGCATCGGTGAACGCTGCTTCATCGGCGGCGGATCGATGGTCCTGCCCGGCGTGACCATCGGCAGCGAGGTGATCGTGGCTGCCGGCGCGGTTGTGGCCACTGATGTGCCTGATCGCTGCATCGTGGCCGGCACCCCGGCGCGCATCATCCGGCGCGACATCGAAGTGGGACGATTTGGCCGCCTGAAGGGCGCCGATGCCAACACAAGGCTTCACTGGCGCTGAGGCTGGGAAAGCCTGGTGGCTTCAGCCAGGGCAACGGCCGACGCCCGGCCCCTTGACGAACCGCCCCGCCGCCGCGCCGGTGGCTTCGCCATTCTTCAGCACCTGCACGCCGTTCACCCACACGTGATGGACACCCACCGCCAGTTGCTGCGGCCGCGCGAAGGTGGCGGTGTCGGCGATCGTATCCGGATCGAAGATCACGATGTCGGCGAAATTGCCGGGCCTCAGGCGGCCGCGACCCTCGATGCGCAGCGTGTCGGCCGGCAGCGCGGCCAGCTTGCGCACCGCTTCGCCCAGCGAGATCACCTTTTCATCGCGCACATATTTGCCCAGCACGCGGGCAAAATTGCCATAGGCGCGCGGGTGGGTTGAGGATTTCAGGAACACGCCTTCGGGGGCCTGCGCCTCGGCATCGCTGCCAAAGCTGATCCACGGCAGCGCGACCTGCTTCTTCACATTCTCCTCGTTCATCGAGAAATAGGCGACCTGGATGCGGCTGCCATCCTCGATCATCAGATCGATGGCGGTGTCCTCGGCGCTCTTCCCGCGCTGCGCGGCCACTTCGACCAGCGTCTTGCCGGTCAAGGGCTTCAACGCCTCGCTGCGGAAGCCCAGCAGCAGCACCTTTTCCGGCCCGCCCGCCTCCTGCATTGAATTGGTCTCGCCCGGCGGGGGGTTCTTCATCTCGGCAATCACCCGGGCGCGGTTGGCGGGATCCTTCATCCGCTCCACCCAGCGTTCGATGCCGCCTTCCTGCACCCACAGCGGCATGGAGGCATCCAGACCGGTGGAAGAAGCGGCATAGCTGTACATGTTGGCGCTCAACTGCACGCCGGCGGCACGCGCCTTTTCGATGCGGGCGATCACGTCGTCATACTTGCCCCAGTTGTTCTGCCCGGCCTGCTTCAGATGGTAGATCTCGGCGCGCGCGCCGCTGTTGCGGCTGATGCTGATGATCTCGTCCAGGGCGGCCTCGATGGTGGGGCCTTCGTTGCGGATATGGCTGATGTACATGCCGCCGCAGTCGCCGGCCGCCTTCGCCAGCGCCGTCAATTCGGCGGTGCTGGCATAATTGCCCGGCGTGTAGATCAGCGCCGATCCGACCCCCAGTGCGCCTTCGTGCATTGCCGTCTTCACCAGCCCCTGCATGCGGGCCAGCTGTTCGGGCGTGGGCTGCACATTGTTCTCGCCCAATTCGTGCACGCGCACCGTGGAGGCGCCGACAAAGCTGGCGACATTCACCGCGATGCCCCTGGCTTCCAGCATGTTCAGATAGTCAGCCAGGCTGGTCCACGTCACCTTGTACTTGATGTCGTCCTGCCGGGCCTCGCGGGTGCGCTTCATGGCCTCGGTCCACGGCCCCATGCTGGTGCCTTCGCCCATCACCTCCAGCGTGACGCCCTGTTTCAGATCGGACAGCGCGCGGCCATCGGCCAGCAGCGATTCGTTGGCCCAGCTGAGCATGTTGATGAAGCCGGGCGCGATGGCCTGGCCCTTGGCATCGAACATCTTTGCATCATGCGCCAGCCGGCCGGGCGGCCAGTCGCGGCCCATGGCGATGATGCGATCGCCTTCGAACGACAGCCAGCCGCGATAGGTCTCCCCGCCCGAACCATCCACGATCAGGCCGTTGACGATATACAGCGGCTCCGCCGCCGCCCCCACTGACACCGGTGCCGCCGCCAGCAGCATCGCCCAAACCAAAGCACGCATCCCGGCCTCCCCTGTTGAAGGCCAAGTCTATTCAGCGCAGCGGCAGGCCGGCAAGGCCATTGACCAACGGGACCAGTTCACCGCCCCGGCTGCCGGCCATCGGTGCCAGCAGCGCGGCCACTCGGGCGGGCACGGCAGCGGCGCGGATGGCCAGCAGCAGGCGCCATTCATCGTCGGTGAGCGCGGGAAAACAGGGCACGCGCAGCGTCAACGGGCGGATGGCGCGGCGCGCCAGGCCCACCAGCAGACAGCGCAGCAAATGCTCTGCTTCCAGGCCGGCATCGCCGAAGCGGCGCTGGCATAGCGCGTGCACGGCCGGATCGCGCGCCGATCCCAGCGGACGCACCATCGCCTGCCGCCGCAGGCACCAAAGCAGATCGCGTTCCACTTCCGAAAGATGGTCGCGCGCCGGCCGTCGTTCGGGCTGGCCGCCGCCGTGCGGCCACTCGGCATCATGCTTCACGAACATCCTTGCTGCTCCCTTTGCGACGGCTGGAACGTGTCATAATTGCGAGTGCGTCGCAATACCATTTATTGACTGAAGTGATCCTTTTGCCGCCGTATCACTCTTGCAATACACTGACTGAAGATATATCTTAAGAGCATATCAGCCAGCTGGAGCAGCCCCCATGCATTTCCGCTTTCACTTTGATCACGATGGTTTCCGCAAGGAGTTCAGCAGCCGAAGCCGCCGCTGGTCCGCCTTTGCCCGCGCCTTTGCCGATGAATTTGGCGATGGCGGCGATGGCCCGCGCCCCGATGGCCCACGCCCCAATGGCCCACGACGCCGCCGGCGCTTCGGTGCAGAGGCGCTGAAGATCCTGATCCTGCACCTGCTGAAGGCCGAACCGCGCCACGGCTATGATCTCATCAAGGCGATCGAGGCCATGTCTGCCGGGCTGTACGCGCCGTCACCGGGCATGATCTACCCGCTGCTCAACCTGCTGGCCGATGAAGGGCTGATCGAGGAATTGCCGGCCGATATGGGCCGCCGCCGTTATGCCATCACCAATGCCGGCCACGCCGCGCTGGACGCCGCCGAAGCGCAATTGCGGGAAGCGCTGGAACGGCTGGCCGAGATGGCGCGCGATGCGAGCGATGAGCCCGCCGAAGATGGCCGCTGGCCGCTGGAAGAGGTGATGTACGATCTGCGCAAGGCCGTCCGCAAGAGCCTGCTCAACGCGGTATCCAGGGGCGGGAGCCGCAGCGAACGCACCGAGGCCATCGCCGCCATCCTGCGCGATGCCGCCGAGACGATCCGCAAGCTCTAGCCGCTGGGATCAAGCTCTGGGCGCTGCGGCGCGCGCGAGGCGGTCGTTGATCGCCAGCCCCAGCCCGTGCGCGGGCACCGGCGCCACCGCGATGCCGGCGCGGCCCGACCCTTCGGCGGTGTGCAGCAGATCGAACAGCCGGGCGGCAGCTTCGGCAAGGTCGCCGCTGGCCGACAGCGTTGCATCGCCGGCCACCGCGCCAAAGCCGATGTGAAATTCGCCTGCGCGTGCCGCCAGCGCGTCCAGTCGCACGGGCTGGCGCGGGGCATAGTGCGATTCGAGCATTCCCGGCGCTTCCACCCCGGCCGGCACCACCGGCGCCTGGCGCGCGCCGGCCACGGCGGCAACATCCTCCACGGCCAGCGCGCCCGGTCGCAGCAGCCGCCAGCCGTCACCCTCCACCGCGATGATGGTCGATTCCACGCCCGCCGCGCACGGCCCGGCATCGATCACCGGCACATCGGGCAGGCTGGCCAGCACATGGCCGGCGCGCGTCGGCGAGATGCGGCCGGAGGCATTGGCCGATGGTGCCGCCAGCGGGCCAACACTTCGCACCAGCGCCTGCATCACCGGGTGCGCCGGGCACCGCAGCGCAATGGTGTCCAGCCCTGCCGTCACCAGGGACGCCACCGGCGCTGCGGCGCGGCGCGGCAACACAAGGGTGAGCGGCCCCGGCCAGAAGCGCGCCGCCAGCTGCCTTGCCAGCGGCGGGACGTCGGCCAGCGTTTCGGCCTGCGCCATATCCGCCACATGCACGATCAGCGGGTTGAAGCTGGGCCGGCCCTTGGCGGCATAGATGCCGGCCACGGCAGCGCCATCGTCGGCGCGGGCGGCCAGGCCATAGACGGTCTCGGTCGGCACCGCGACCAGCCCGCCGGCGCGCAGCACATCCGCCGCTGCGGCAATGCCGGCGGGATCGGGCGACAGGATGCGGCTTTTGCTGGCCATGGCTGCCGTCTATACCGGTGACCATCCAAGACCAAGGCCGGACGCACCCATGCCCTACACCGCCCCCACCACCGAACAGCGCTTCGTGCTGGACGTGATCGCCGATCTGCCCGGCCTTGCCGCGCTGCCGGCCTATGCCAACGCCACGCCCGACATGGTGGACGCAATCCTCGCGGAATCCGGCAAGCTGGCCGCCAACGTGTTCGCACCGCTGAACAAGAGCGGCGACAAGGCACACGCGAAGCTTGACGATGGCGTGGTGACGCTGCCCGCCGGCTTCGTCGAGGCATATGATCAATATGTGCAGGCCGGCTGGGCAGGCCTTGGCGTGCCGGAAGCCCATGGCGGCCAGGGCCTGCCCTTTGCCGTGGCGGTGGCGGTGCAGGAACAGATCACCAGCGCCAACATGGCCTTTGCGCTGTGCATGATGCTGTCCCAGGGCGCGATCGAGGCGCTGGCCGCCCACGCCAGCCCGGAACTGCAGCAACGCTATCTGTCGAAGCTCGTCACCGGCGAATGGACCGGCACCATGAACCTGACGGAGCCGACCGCCGGCAGTGACGTGGGCGCGCTGAAATCCCGTGCCGAGCCGAACCCTGACGGCAGCTGGCGCATCAAGGGCACCAAGATCTTCATCACCTGGGGCGAACATGACGCCGCCGGGAATATCGTCCACCTCGTGCTGGCGCGCACGCCCGACAGCCCGCCCGGCACCAAGGGCATCAGCCTGTTCCTGGTGCCGAAGTTCCTGCCCGACGGCAGCCGCAACGATCTGAAGTGCGTGGGGCTGGAGCACAAGCTGGGCATCCACGCCTCCCCCACCTGCACGATGAGCTTTGGCGATCACGACCGCTGCATCGGCTGGATGGTGGGCAATGAAGGCGGCGGCATGCGCGCCATGTTCACCATGATGAACAACGCCCGCGTGCAGGTCGGCCTGCAAGGCGTCGCCATTGCCGAAGGGGCGATGCAGCACGCGCTGGACTATGCCCGCACCCGCGTGCAGTCGGCCAAGTTCGG
>JALOSK010000142.1 GCA_025458465.1 Sandarakinorhabdus sp.
CCGCGCCCGCACCCCGCGCCGCGTGGCGCTGGGCCCCGATGGCAAGCCGATGGGCGATGGCGCCGGCCTGAAGGTGCGTGCCAGCATCGATGATGCCGCGGCCACAGTGCTGTTCACGGGCGCGCAGATGAACTTCGCTGCCGTGCAGGCCGCTGCTGCCGGTGGCCCGGTGAAGGGCTTTGCGCTGCCCGGCACCTTCACCGTGCGACGCGCCACCAGCGTGGAACGGATCAGCAGCCCCAATGTGATTGCCATGCTGCCGGGCCGCGATCCGGTGCTGCGCGATCAGATCGTCGTCATCTCTGCCCACCTTGATCATGTTGGCGTGAAGGCCAATCCCAAGCCGGGCGAGGATGCCATCTTCAACGGCGCCATGGACAACGCCACCGGCAGCGCCACCCTGCTGGAAGCCGCCGCCGCACTGGCAAAGGCGCCACCGCGCCGATCGGTGCTGTTCATTGCCACCACGGCCGAGGAATCCGGCCTGCTGGGTGCCAGCTATTTCGCCGCCAATCCCACCGTGGAGGCGCGCCGCCTGATCGCCGACGTGAACATCGACATGCCGATCCTGACCTGCGATTTCGGCGATGTCGTGGCCTTTGGCGGCGATCGTTCAACCATTGGCCCGGTGGTGGCTGCCGCTGCGAAGGCGGAAGGCCTCGCCACCTCGCCCGATCCCCAGCCGGAAGAAGCCGTCTTCACCCGATCCGATCATTATCCCTTCGTGCGCCGCGGCGTGCCATCGGTGTTCCTGAAAACCGGCTGGACCGACAGCAAGGGCGGCATGGCCTGCAAGGATGCCGAGCGCCAGTTCCGCCTGAACAGCTATCACGAAGTGTCGGACCAGATGGACCTGCCGTTCGACTGGGCGGCCGCCGCGAAGTGGACCCGCCTGAACATCGGCGTCATCCGCCGCCTGGCCAACGCCAACGCGGCGCCGCGCTGGTATGAAGGCGATTATTTCGGCACGGCCTTCGCGCCCGATGCACCCAAGGCGCCCGTTCCCAAGCCGCGTTGAGGTTCAGCCCAGACGCGTTACATGGCCCATCTTGCGGCCGGGGCGGGCTTCCGCCTTGCCATACAGATGCACATGGGCGGCAGGATCGGCCATCAGGCGCGGCCAGTCCGCCACATCGTCGCCGATCAGGTTGGTCATGGTGACGCGCGGGTTCATCAGGCCGGTGGGGCGCAGCGGCAGACCGGCAACGGCGCGGATGTGATTCTCGAACTGGCTGGTTGCGCTGCCCTCGATCGTCCAGTGGCCGCTGTTGTGGACCCGCGGCGCCATCTCGTTGAAGCGCAGGCCGTCGCGGCAGGCAAAGAACTCGCAGGTCAGCACGCCGATGTGGCCCAGCTTTTCCGCCACGGTGCGGGCCAGCGCCACGGCAGCGGGCGCCTGTTCACGGACCAGCGCCGGCGGCGGCAGGCTGGATGTGGCGAGGATGCCAGCCTTGTGCAGGTTCACCGGCACCGGCCAATCGACCATCGCGCCATCGCTGCCCCGGCACAGGATCACGCTGTATTCGTGAGCGAAATCCACCATCGCCTCGAGGATGGCGGGCTGTTCGCCAATGGCGGCCCAGGCGGCATCGGCATCGCTGGCGCTGTGGATGCGGGCCTGGCCCTTGCCATCATAGCCGAACCGACGCGTCTTCAGGATGGCGGGCAGGCCAACCTGCGCGATGGCGGCATCGAGGCCGGCGCGGCTGTCAACCTGCGCCCAGGCGGCGCAGCGGCCACCAAGCCATTCGACGAACTGCTTTTCGGCCATGCGGTCCTGCGCCACTTCCAGGCTCTGCGCGCCGGGATGGACGGGCACCAACCCAGCCAGGTGACGCACGGCGGAACGAGGCACATTTTCCCATTCCAGCGTGACGACATCAACGCGGGCGGCAAACGCATCCAGCGCGGCCGTATCGGCATAATCGGCGCGCGTGTGGGCAGCGCTCACGTCGGCGGCCGGCGGATCGGTTTCGGGGGCAAAGATGTGGCAGCGATAGCCGAGTTCCGCCGCCGCCAGCGCCAGCATGCGGCCCAACTGGCCGCCGCCCAATATGCCGATGGTGGAACCGGGCGGCAGCATCAAGTCTGCGGGTCCGACGGCGGATCGGAAGGAGTCTGGGCCACGGCGTCCGTCTGCGCCTGGCGCCAGGCGGCAAGGCGACCGGCAAGCGCCGCATCATGGAGCGCCAGTATGGCCGCGGCCTGCAGCGCCGCATTGGTGGCACCAGCCTTGCCGATGGCAAAGGTGCCCACCGGCACGCCGGCCGGCATCTGCACGATCGACAGCAGCGAATCGACCCCGTTCAGGGTTTTCGATTCGACCGGCACGCCCAGCACCGGCAGGCTGGTCATCGCCGCCGCCATGCCCGGCAGGTGCGCGGCGCCGCCGGCCCCGGCAATGATGATCTTCAGGCCCCGGCCCGCTGCGGCGCGGGCATAATCATAAAGACGGTCGGGCGTGCGGTGGGCAGACACGATGCGCACCTCATGCGGCACGCCCAGCTGTTCCAGCATGGACGCGGCATGGCCCATCGTCTGCCAATCGGACTGGCTGCCCATGATGATGCCCACCTGCGGGGCGGTTTCGCCTGCCATCGCTGATTGCCTGCTGCGCCGGAAAGCGCGATGCCATAACCGGGCCGGCAGATGCGCGCAAAGGAAAATCGGCGCCGAGCCGCCTCAATCCTTCATCGCCAGCAGCCGTTCCATGGCGGCGCGGATCACCGTTGCGGCTTCGTCTGGCGCCATCCTGCGCCGGTCGCGCAGCCGGCAATAGACTTCCAGGCTGGCCCACATGTCGAGCTGTTCGTACCAGAGATGATCGGCGCGATGTTCTTGGGGCACGATGCCTTCCAGCCGGCCACGCAGCATCCGGTCCAGCGCATCCAGCCCGTGCATCATCATCGAGCTGTGCTGGCGATAGGCTTCGGCCGCACGGCGATAGGGCAGGATGCCTTCGAACATCTCCATGCGCCGTTCAAAGCTTTCCAGCACCTGCCCCTGCCAGGTGGGCGCCGTGTAGGGCCTGACCAACGGCGTGTAGCGATGGCCCAGTCGATCGAGCATGGCGACATACAGGCCATCCAGATCGCCGAAATGCCGGAACACGGAACGCAGGCCCACGCCGGCACGCTGCGCGATGATTTCGGCGCCGGGGATGCCATGGCCCTCCTCGATCAGTTCCAGCACGGCCGCAACAATGCGTTCCTTGCTGGCCTGGGTCCGCAGCCGGCGGCCGTCTGTTTCCTCGATCTTCATCAACCTGCCTGTCAGTGCATCCATGCTCCACCCGCTTGTCAGAACGGCCGGAGCCTATTCAATTCCACCAGTATACATAGTCTTCCTTGGTTTTTGGTTTCACGCCCAGCGGCCGATCAAGCGGAATTGGCGATCTGATCAGGCTGGGCCAGGCGGGCGGCGCCTGCTGCCGATCATGCGTGGCCAGCAGCGCCTTCAGTTCGGCAACACGG
This sequence comes from Sandarakinorhabdus sp., assembly GCA_025458465.1. GTDB lineage: Bacteria > Pseudomonadota > Alphaproteobacteria > Sphingomonadales > Sphingomonadaceae > Sandarakinorhabdus. The sequence goes on from JALOSK010000142.1 coordinate 3,474, forward strand.
GCGGGCTGGGCCGCGGCAAGGTTCGTGCGTTCCGTGGGATCGGCGTTCAGATCATACAGCCGGTCCCCGGCAGGCTGCGTGAGGCTGTGCAGCTTCCAGCCTTCGTGCAGCACCACGCGATACCCGCCCGATCGCCAGAACAGCGTGCGGTGCGGCACACCTGTTGCGTCTCCGCTCACGAAGGGCATCAGATCAACGCCGTCGATGGGCCGGTCTGCCGGCAGGGGCGCGCCCGCCGCGGCGCTGGCGGTGGCATAGATGTCGAAATGGCTGACCGGGCTGGCAAAACGGCTGCCCGGCGCAATGCGGCCCGGCCAGCGCATCAGGAACGGCAGATGGGTGCCACCTTCATAGAAGCTGGCCTTCCAGCCGCGATACGGCCTGTTGAGATCGGGCAAGCCCACATAATGCGCGCCGCCATTGTCGGACGTGAAGATCACCAGCGTGTTGTCATCCAGGCCCTGGGCCTTCAGTTCGGCCATCACCTGGCCCACCCCGCGATCAACCGCGCGCACCATCGCGGCATAGACGCGGGTGCGGTGATCCTTGATGCCGGCCAGCGCATCATGATCGCTTTTCAGCGCCTGCAGCGGCGTGTGGGGCGCATTGTAGGCCAGATACAGGAAGAAGGGCCGGTTGCGGCTGGCGCGGATCGCCTGAACGGCGTGATGCGAGAGATAATCGGTCATGTAACGATCCGGCGCAAAGCGCGGGCTGCCATTGAACTGCACGGAATACGGGAGGTTGGCCCACAGGAAGCGGTCTATGGGGTCAAAATCCTGATACGAATTGACCGTTTCCGGATGATCTTCCGGCAAATATTTTTGCCCGCCGATGATGAAGCCAAGGCTTTCATCAAAGCCCTGGTCCTCGGGCCGCATGCCCTTCGCTTCGCCCAGATGCCACTTGCCCAGATGCACGGTGTGATAGCCGCGTGATTGCAACTGTTCGGCGATGGTGATTTCGGATGCCGGCACACCCTTGCCGCCAGGCGGCGGCAGGTTGCGCGCGGCGTCTTCATCGAACAGCGTCTTGTGTTCCCAGTCGCTGGGAAATCCGGCGATATTGCGGGCAAACAGCGCATCGGGCCGGATGATGCTGGTGGGGAACCAGCCCGGCACCCGCACATCGGCGGGGGTGAATTCATAGCCGAAACGGGTGGCATAGCGGCCGGTGAGCAGCGCCGCGCGGCTGGGCGCACAGGTGGCGTTGCCGGCATAGCCATTGGCGAACACCACGCCTTCACGGCCGATGGCATCGATGTTGGGCGTGGCCATCCCGGCCACGCCCTTGCCCGTGATGGTGACATCGCCCCAGCCCAGATCATCGGCCACGATCAGGATGATGTTGGGCGGCCGTGCCCCGGCGGGCGGTGCCTCGGGCCCCTGATTCCAGGTGATGGCACGGTTTGGCGCCACCGGCCCGCTGAGCCAGCGGTTGAGGTTGAGCTTGATGTAATCGGCCGAAAGCGCGAGCCCGGCGCCGGCCACCGCGACACTGCCCAGCAAGATCCTGGCCCAGCGTTTCACCGGCGGCGTCCGAAGCTGCGGCGGGCGATAGCCAGCAGCGTGATCATCACCGCTTCTGCCACCATCGGCGGAAAGGCGGTGGGCGGCATGCCATCGGCGAGCAGCGATACAAGCCGCCCGGTGAGCGCGATGGCCAGCAGCAGCATGGGCACCAGCAGGGCGCGCGCATCCTTCTGCAGCGCGCCAATCAACGCAAAGGTGCCGCCGGTGATGAAGAAGCCGGGGAAATCGGCGCGCAGCGTGGCCATGCCCTGGCTGCCATCGGGGATCAGGAAGAACTGCGCCGCCAGCCCGGCCGGATTGAACAGAAAACCCAAGCCAATGGCGATGTTGAACAGGCCGATCGCGCCCACCAGCAGCCGCAGCAGTCCCGCCATGAACCCTCCCCTTGGTTAGCGGAATCCTAACAGCACGGCAGCGAATTGAAACCACCTGCATTGCCAGCCACTGGCCGAAACCATAGGCTGGCCGTCATGCGGCGCTGGGGGGGCATTTTCGCGATTCTGCTGCTGGCCGCCGGCCTGTGGTGGAACCGCGCGCCGCTGGGGGAAGCGCTCTATGCCAGCATCGCCGAACGCCGCGCCGGGCGTGATGC
>JALOSK010000143.1 GCA_025458465.1 Sandarakinorhabdus sp.
TCCTTTCCGCCACCAGCGCGTCCAGCTTGTCGGCCGGGCCGGTGCCCACCAGCAGCAGGCGATGGCAGCCAAGCCCGGCCGGGCTGAACAGCTCGACGATGCCGCCGGCCTCGCCTTCGAAGCGCGCCGCCTTGGCAGCGGTCGCCACGGCGCCATTGGTGGCGGCATCGGCGGCCTTGGCGCCGGCCGACATCGCGCCATCCGGGCCGGCCAGCACGACCAGCGCGGCAGCAGCATCGGCAATGGCGGGCAGATGGGAAATGGCAAGCATCAGGCAGGTCCCTTCGATTCGTGTCGTGCCCTGACTTAGGGGGCCGGCAGGCAACCGCCAAGCCGGAGGTTGCGGGCAGGTCATGGCGCGGCTAATCGGGCGCTTGTGCTGATGCGCTTTCCCCTGCCCGGCGACCTGCCACCTGCCCGCCGGGCCGGCCTGCTTGCCGCCGTGGCGGCGCTGGCGCTGCTGCCCGCCCCGGCGCTGGCCCAGCGCATGAGCCCGGCCACCTGGGGCAACCCCGAACCGGCCAACCCCGATCCCGATGCGCCGCCATCACTCAAGCGCCTGCCCGCCCCCGGCGACACGCTGGATTTCGAAGCCGATCAGCTCACCTACAACGAGGATACGCGCCTGGTGGTGGCCAGCGGCCGGGTGCAGTTGAGCCGCGACGGCTACCGGCTGTCGGCCGACCGGGTGGAATATACCCGCAGCCGGGACGAGAACGGCAAGGAAGCGCCCGGCGAGGTGGTGGCCATCGGCAATGTGTCGATCACCGATCCCGGCGGCAACCAGGCCATGGGCGATCGCATCACCCTTTCCGATTCGCTGCGCGATGGCGCCATTGCCAACATGCTGCTGGTGCTGAACGATGGCGGCCGGCTGGGCGCGCGCGCCGCCACGCGCGATGGCAATGTCTACACGCTTGATCGCGCCGCCTATTCGCCATGCGCGGTGGTCGATTCCGAAGGCTGCCCGCAAACGCCGGTGTGGAAGATCAAGGCGGTTTCCGTGCGCTATGACCAGGCGCGGCACCGCATTTCCTATCGCGATGCCAGCCTTGAGATGTTCGGCGTGCCGGTGATGTGGCTGCCGCGCCTGTCGCATCCCGATGGCGATGCGCCGCGCGCCTCAGGCCTGTTGATCCCGGCCGTGGAAATCCAGCGCCAGCTGGGTTTCGGCATTTCGGCGCCCATGCACCTGGCGCTGGCGCCCGACACGGATGTGACGCTCACGCCCTGGCTCTACACCGCCACCAACCCGGCGCTGGCCTTCCAGGGGCGCAAGCTGCTGAAGGGCGGGCCGATCCAGGTGGATGGCATGTTCACCTTCTCGCGCCGCTTCGATCTGGCGCCCGACGGTGTCACCGAGATTGATCGCGGCGAACGGTTTCGCGGCTATCTGGGCGTGAAGGGCCGGCTGCAGCATTCGGCGCGCTGGCGATCGGTGTTTTCGCTGCGGTTGACCTCGGACGACACGTTCAACCGCCGCTATGGCCTTGGCTTCGACGACACGCTGCGCTCGTCCTATGCGCTGGAACGCATCACCGATGAAAGCTGGCTGTCGATTTCGGCCTGGTATTTCCAGGGCCTGCGCGCCACCGATCGGGCCGGCGAAAGCCCGCTGGTGCTGCCGGTTGTCGATTATGACTGGCGCCCGGATTGGGACATTGGCGGCGGCAAGCTGCGCTTTGGCGCCAATTCGATGCTGCTCACCCGCACCGACGGGCAGGACATGTTCCGCGCCATCGGCTGGAGCCGGTGGGACCGCAATTTCACCACCAGCATGGGGCAGCGCATCGCGTTCACCGGCCTGGTGCGCGGCGATGTGTATGACGTGCGCAACAGCCAGCTTGCCACCTTCCCCGAATATGCCGGCCGCGATGGCTGGCGCGGGCGGGGCGTGGCGCTGGCGGCACTGGATGTCAGCTGGCCGCTGGCCGGGCCGGCGTTCGGCGGCGAACAGACGATAACCCCGCGCGTGCAGCTGGTGGCAGCGCCGCGCATCGCCAACGGCGGCTTTCCCAACGAAGACGCGCGTGCCTTCGAACTGGAAGACATCAGCCTGTTCGATCTCAACCGCACGCCCGGCCTTGATCGCCACGAAAGCGGCAGTCGCGTCACCTATGGCGTTGAATATGCGCTGGACCGGCCGGGCTGGCAGCTGCGCGCCGAAGTTGGCCAGTCGGTGCGGCTGGAAGGCGACGGCAGCGAGTTTTCCGATGGCACCGGCTTTCGCGGTCGCCTGTCCGACATGGTGGGCCGCACCACGCTGAAGGTGGGCCGGCTGGTGGAGCTGACGCACCGGTTCCGGGTGGACAAGGACAGTTTTTCGGTCCGCCGCAACGAGATCGATCTGACGCTGGGCGGCCGGCGCACCTATGTTTCGGCGGCGTATATTCGCCTCAACCGCAACGTGACGCTGGAGGATCTGGAAGACCGGCAGGAACTGCGCATTGCCGGCCGCGTCGCCTTCGCCCGCTATTGGACGCTGTTCGGCAACGCCATTGTCGATCTCACCACCCGCGCCGACAATCCGCTGACCACAGGCGATGGCTTCCAGCCGATCCGTCACCGCATCGGCCTTGAATATGAAGACGAATGCTTCCGGTTCGGCGTTGGCTGGCGGCGCGATTACGTGGGCGACCGCGATTTCCGGCCGGGCAACAATTTCCAGATCAGCATCGCGTTCAAGACACTTGGCCGGTGATGCGGCCGCGGCAAGGTTTCAGCAGCCGTTCAGCCGGGCGTTGGCATCAGCGGCCCAGATGGCGCTTTGCCCTGTGGCCGGCCATGCGCTATGGGCCGGTTCCCCGGGGTGCGCGCTGGCAAAGCGGAGCGAGTGAATGACCTTGAAGACGCTGAAGCGACCGGCCGCCTGGCTGGCACTGGCCGCGATGTTGACGATGCCGGCAGGCCCGGCCGCCCAGGCGCAGGTGGGCCGCAGCTTCAATGCCAACGATCTGCCCGATCTGCTGGTGCTGGGCGCGGTGGATCCGACGCTGCGCAAGGCGCAGGCCATCGTGAATGGCGAGGTGATCACCGATACCGATATCGATCAGCGGCTGGCACTGGTGGTGGCGGCCAACAGCGGACGGATCGACGATGCCGAACGCCAGCGCCTGCGCCTGCAGATCATCCGCAACCTGATCGACGAGAAGCTGCAGATGCAGGAAGCCCGCGAGAATGACATCCGCGTCAGCGAGGCCGAAGTGAACCGCAGCTTTGATCGCATCGCCGAAAATTTCCGCCGCAAGCCGGCGCAGTTCGAGGAATATCTGCAGCAAACAGGATCGTCCGCCAACAGCCTGAAGGCCCAGATCCGCGCCGAACTGGCGTGGAGCCGGGTGCTGCGCCGCAAGGTGGAACCGCTGGTGGCCGTGGGCGACGATGAAGTGCAGGCGGTGATCGACAAGCTCAACGCCGCCAAGGGCAAGGACGAATTCCACGTTGGGGAGATTTTCCTGGCGGCCTCGCCGGAAACCCTGAACGACGTGATGAACGATGCCGCCCGCATCGTCGGCCAGATCCGCGGCGGCGCCAGCTTCGTGGCCTATGCACGCCAGTTTTCGGAAGCTTCCTCGGCCGGTCTTGGCGGCGATCTGGGCTGGGTGCGCGCCGAACAGCTGAACGATGCCGTGGGACCGGCAGTGACCGTGCTGCAGCCGGGCCAGGTGACTGATCCGCTGCCGGTGCCGGGCGGGGTGGCGATCATGGCGCTGATCGAAAAGCGCCAGGTGCTGGCCGCCGATCCGCTGATGGCCGTGTTGAGCCTCAAGCAGATCACCATCCCGCTGAAGGCCGATACCACCGAGGAACAGGCCCGCGTCCGCGTTGGCGAGGTGCAGGCGATCACCCGCAACATGGGCGGCTGTGGCGGTGTGGAAGCGGCGGCGCAGAAGCTGGGCGCGGAAGTCGCCAGCAACGATGCGGTGCGCATGAAGGATCTGCCGGCGCCGCTGCAGAACATCATGGGGCAGTTGTCGATCGGGGAGGCCACGCCGGCCTTCGGTTCGGCCGAAGAGGGGCTGCGTGTGCTGGTGCTGTGCGGGCGCGACGACAGCCAGGTGCAGGCCGCCGCGCCCAACTTCGATCAGATCTATGCCCAGATGAACGATGAACGCGTGAACATGCGGGCGCGCCGTTATCTGCGCGATCTGCGCCGCGACGCGATCGTCGATTATCGCTGATGGCAGGCGCAGGCCCCGGCATGCCGGCGCCGCTGGCGATTTCCATCGGTGATCCGGCCGGCATCGGCCCGGAGATCATCGCCGGCGCCTGGGCGCGCCGCCATGATGCCGGCCTGCCGCCGTTTCTGGCCATAGGCGATGGCCGTTCGATCCGCGCCGTTTGGGATGGCCCGATTGCCACGCTGTCCGATCCGGCCATGGCGGCCAGCGCCTTTGCCAGCGCCCTGCCGCTGATCCAGGTGGACGATCCGGGGGAGATCGTGCCGGGCCAGCCCAATCTGGCCGGCGCCCGCTGCGCGCTGGACAGTCTGGAACTGGGCGTTGGCCTGTGCCGGCAGGGCATGGCCTCCGGCCTCGTCACCGGGCCGGTGTCGAAGGCGCAACTGGGCGCCATCGGCTTTGCCTATCCGGGCCAGACGGAATTTGTTGCCGAACGCTGCGGCATGTCGGCCAGCCATGCGGTGATGATGCTGGCCGGCCCCACGCTGCGCGCCGTGCCGCTCACGGTGCACGTGCCGCTGGCCGAGGTGCCAAGGCTGGTCACAAGCGACCTCATCGTCACCCGTGCCCGCATCACGGCCCGGGCGCTGGCCCGCGATTTCGGCATCGAACGCCCGCGCATCGCGATTGCCGGCCTCAACCCGCATGCCGGTGAAAATGGCACCCTGGGCCGCGAGGAGGTGGACATCATCCGCCCGGCCATCGAGACGCTGCGCGCCGAGGGCCACGACATCATCGGCCCGCTTTCAGCCGACACCATGTTCCACGAACGCGCCCGCGCCCGTTATGACGTGGCGCTTTGCATGTATCATGATCAGGCGCTCATCCCGCTGAAGGCGCTGCATTTCGATGATGGCGTCAACATCACCCTTGGCCTGCCGATCATCCGCACCAGCCCCGATCACGGCACTGCCTTCGATATCGCCGGCACCGGCGTTGCCACACCCACCGCCATGATCGCCGCCATCCGCATGGCGGCTGCATGCGCCGCCCGCCGCGGCTGAACATGACGCCCGAAAAGCCGACCCTGGCCGATCTGCCCCCCCTGCGCGCCGTGATCGCCGCCCACGGGCTGGGCGCCAAGAAATCGTTGGGCCAGAATTTCCTCACCGATACCAACCTGCTCGACCGCATCGCCCGCATTCCCGGCCCGCTGGCGGGCGCCCGCGTCTATGAGGTCGGCCCCGGCCCCGGCGGCCTCACGCGCGCCCTGCTGCGTGCCGGCGCCCAGGTGGTGGCCGTGGAGCGGGACGATCGCGCCCTGCCGGCACTGGCCGAACTGGCGGCCGCCGCCGATGGCCGGCTTCAGGTGGTGGGCGGCGATGCGATG
>JALOSK010000144.1 GCA_025458465.1 Sandarakinorhabdus sp.
CCAGCGAGGATCAGGCGGCCGCCATAATTGGATTGCACCAGCACGCCCACCGTGAAGCCCTGCGGCGTGACGCGCGAGGATGTGCCGATGCCGCCCTTGTAGCCAAAGGCAATCGTGCCGCGCCCGGCGCCCACCGCCCCTTCCGGCACCGGGCCGGTTGTCGCGTCGGCGATGGCGCGGCGGGCATCGGCGATGGTGACGGCGCGGGCGCGGATGTCGTTGAGGCCGCCATCATTGGTCTCGCCCACCACGGCATTGACCGATCGCACGCCCTCGTTGCCCGCCTGCGCCAGCGTGTGTTCGATGATGGCCGCGGCGGCTTCCGGGACGTTCAGCGTGTTGGTCAGCAGGATCGGCGTTTCGATCTCGCCCAGTTCCCGCACCTGGGTGCTGCCCATCAGCTTGCCGAAGCCGTTGGCCACGAAGATGCCGGCCGGCACCTTTTCGGCAAAGATGTTGCCGCCGTGCGGGAGGATGGCGGTGACGCCGGTGCGGATGTTGTCGCCGCGATTGATGGTGACATGGCCCACGCGCACGCCGGCCACATCGGTGATGGCGTTCAGCGGCCCGGTGGGCAGCGGCCCCGGCGCAATGCCGATGTCGCGCGCGCGACTCGCCAGTGCGGGGGTGGCAAGCAGCAGGGCCAGCAGGAACAGTGAAGGGCGCATGGCGGCATCCTGCCGGGTTCGCCCGCAAAAGCAAATGCCGCCCGGCAGCCTTGTGGCGCCGGGCGGCATCATTGCGTCCCGAGAGGGCGGGAGGGACGCAAGGGGGGAAAGGCAAGCGGCAAGGTGCTGGGCGCGGTTCGTGCCCGCGCCGCGCCGAACGGTCAGTCGCCGATCCGGCCGTTGGCCCGGGCGGCCAGCGTGGCGTGCCGCGTCTGTTCCATGGCCTGCATCACGCACTGGTGCTGGCGCGCGCTGGCCCAGGGATCGGAGCTGGTGTCGCTGCACACCTTGCGGGCGGCAATGCGGATGCGGGAGTCCAGCGTTGCCCGGCCGGCCTTGGTGCCAAGATCGAGATCTGCATATGATATCTGCACGACGCGCTTGCCGTCCTCGTTGATGGAGACGGCTTGCTTGGCGGCGGCGGGGGCCGCGGCGCCGGCGATGCACAGGCCGGCGAACAGCAGCGAGCCGGTGGCGGCGGCGAGGGTGCGGGAGAAAGTGCTGGCAGAAGCGATCATGGGGGTCCTCCTTCTGATGTCCGGCGTCAGACCATCCGGCGCCGATGCCAGACCATCAGCAAGGCCCGTGCCAGTTTTGGCGGAAAAACAAAAAATGTTTATAATCAGAGATATAATGTCATAACTATATTACATGAATAGTACAGTTTTGGCACAAAGCGCCGAAATCCAGCAAATTTTCCCAACGTCTGGTAGCCTCTGATTTCAGGGGCGCGCGGCCATTGGTGACGCAATCGGGCTGCCGTGGGTTGGCACGAATCCCTTGTTGGTGCATAGGAGTTGGGTGCTTACCCAGCGGTCCCGCTATGCGCTGCGCGCGCTGATTTTCATTGCCCGGCAGGGCGGCATGGCACCCGTGCCGATTTCGGCCATTGCCGCCGATCAGAAGCTGCCGCGCAAGTTCCTTGAAGCCATCCTGCTGGAATTGAAGCACGGCGGGCTGGTGAACAGCTTTCGCGGCAAGGCGGGCGGATATCGGCTGGCCAGGCCTGCCAGCCAGATCAGTTTTGGCGAGATCATCCGGTTGATGGAAGGCCCGGTTGCGCTGGTGCCGTGCGTGTCGGTTTCAGCCTATCAGCGCTGCATCGACTGTTTCGAGGAAACCACCTGTGTGATCCGCAAGGTGATGCTGGTGGTGCGGGAACAGACCGCCAATATCCTCGACAACACCACCCTGGCCGATCTGTCGATCGAGCGCGAAGCCGCCTGACGCCTTCATTCGGCCGGTTTCGGCGGCCGCCGCAGCAGCAGCCTGCGGCCATCGGGGGCAGACAGGATCGCCTCCCCGGCCTCGGTGTAGGTGACGTTGTTCACCGCCTCCAGCGTCGACAGGAAGCGCCGCTCCACCTCCATGATCGGCGGCGGGCAGGCCATCATCGTGCTGGCAAACTTGCCCAGCTTGATGGTGCGCCCATCCTGCTGCCAGCCGCCGGTGAAGCGGTTGCAGCCGCTTCTGCCGGCAACGCGGCTGGTGCCCTGATCGCCGGGATCGAACATCAGCGTGATCGCGGCGGCCGGGGCGCCACCGCCGTTCAGATCGGCCAGCACCCATTCGCCTTCCAGGCTGCCCGCAATCACCGGTGGCTTGCCCGACATGGCCTGGCCCAGTTGCGCGCGCTGTTCGCGGCAGCCGGGCAGCAGGGCAAGAACGAGCAGGGCGGGAACGATGATGCGCATGGCCGCATCATTGCGCAGATGCAGGCCCCCGCGCAAGGCTGGCCACCAGATCGCGCATCGCCGTCTGATCGATCTGGATGAAGCCGCCGGATGGTCGATCCAGATCAAGGATCAACATCATCGTCAGGCCCATCAACCCGAACAGCACCAGCGAGGCGAAGCGGTGCCGATCACCATGCGCGTCCAGCACATAGCCCAGCAGGAATGCCGACACGGTGGCGAACAGCACCAGCATCACGATCACTTCACCCGGCACCTGTGCGGCCACGGCGCGTTCGCGCAGGGTGCCGGTATCGATCACCGCGTTCACCGCCGCCACCAGGCTTGTGGCGCGCGGCCCATCCAGCGTGGCCTGCGCGGCGGCCGTGGCCTGCCACATCCGATCACGCAGGGCGGCCGCCGCCGCCAGCCTGTCGGTCTCGTGCGGCAGTGGGCTGGTTTGGCGCACTCGGGCATAATCGGCCAGCGCCGCCTGCAGGGCTGCCCCGTGCGGCGCGGGCACAAGCCCGGCGCGCAGCCAGGCCGTGCCGATGTCGTTGGCTTCCTGCACCACCAGTTGCCGCCGTTCATCATATCGGCCCAGCGCCATCGAAAAGGTGAAGCCCAGCAGCAGCGCCAGCACCAGCAGGGCGGTGGACAGCATCTGGCCTTCATCGGTGGCCGAGCCGCGATCGCCGGCAAAGCGGCGATGGTAGCGATAGCCCAGTTCCGCCCCGAAATAGAGCAGGGCGGCCAGCGCCGGTGCCACCGCCCACAGGGGCAACGCCGCGATCAAGGCTGACATGCTCAACAAACCGGCCCGCCCGGTTCTTGGGCCGTCAGGGCCGGCCCTTCTTCAGTTCGTCGCGGATTTCGGCCAGCAGCTTTTCGGACGCGCTGGGTTCGGGCGGCGCTGCGGGCGCAGCCGGGGCTGGGGCCATCGCCTTGTTGGCGGCCTTCACCATCAGGAAGATCACGAAGGCAATGATGATGAAATTGATCAGCGCGGTGAGGAACTTGCCATAACCGAACAGGGCCACGCCGGCCTTCTTCAGCGCTTCATAATCGGTGGGGCTGCCCGTGTAATCGGCCGGGATCTCGCCCAGCACGACGAACAGCCCGGTGAAATCGATGCCGCCGGAAAACAGGCCGATGATCGGCATCACCAGATCTTCGGTAAAGCTGGTGACGATGGTGCCAAACGCGGCGCCGATGATCACCGCCACCGCCAGATCCAGCACGTTGCCGCGTGCGATGAAGGCCTTGAATTCCTGCAGCACCAAACTCTCCCCCTTGAAATCACGCCAGAGACATTATCTTGATGTCATCACGATGCCACTGGCACTGTGCCATAATGACTGCCCGGTGCAAATCCCTGACGGAGACTGCAAAATGCAATCCATGACCCGCCGCACGACTGCCCTTGCCGGCCTTGCCGGTGCTGCCCTGCTGCTGTCGGGCTGCGGCATCAACACCATCCCTTCCAAGGAAGAGGCGGTGAAGGCCAAGTGGGCGGACGTGGAGAACCAGTATCAGCGCCGCGCCGATCTGATCCCCAATCTGGTCGCCACGGTGAAGGGCTTTGCCGCCCAGGAAAAGGATGTGCTGGAAGGTGTGGTGAAGGCCCGCGCCAGCGCCACGCAGGTGACGGTGGACCCGAGCAAGCTTTCGGATCCGGGGCAGCTGGCGGCCTTTGAACAGGCGCAGGGCGCACTGTCGCAATCGCTGGGCCGGCTGCTGGTGACCGTGGAAAAATATCCGGAACTGAAATCCAACGAACAGTTCCTGAACCTGCAGAGCCAGCTGGAAGGCACGGAAAACCGCATTGCCGTGGCGCGGCGCGACTACAATCTGGCGGTGCAGGATTACAACACCGAAATCCGCACCTTCCCGTCGCTGATCACCGCCAAGGTGGTCTATGGCGCCGAACCGATTGCGCCGTTCAAGGCGACCACCGCCAACGCCGAAAAAGCGCCCGAGGTGGCGTTCTGACGGCGGCCGGAAGGGCCGTTTGATGCGTGACGATCCGATGTTGCGCCGCCTTTCGTGGCTGGCCTTCGCGCTGGCCGCGCTGCTGGCGGTGCTGAACCTGGCGGCGCCGGCCTTTGCCGATCCGGTCTATCCCAAGCTCACCGGCCGCGTCACCGATGCGGCCGATGTGCTGCCCGCCGATGTGGAAGCCGCGCTGGAAGCCCGGCTGAAGGCGCTGGAGGATGGCAATGGCACGCAATTGGTGGTGGCCACCGTCCCCAGCCTCGATGGCTATGAGATCGAGGATTATGGCGTTGGCCTGCTGCGGGCGTGGGGCATCGGGCAGAAGGACGTGAACAACGGCGCCATCCTGCTGGTGGCGCCGGGTGAACGCAAGGTGCGCATCGAGGTGGGCTATGGCCTGGAAGGCGTCCTCACCGATGCCATGTCGGCCACGATCATCCGGCGGAACATCATCCCGCAGTTCAAGGCCGGGGACATGCCGGCCGGCATCGTGGCCGGCGCCGACGCCATCATCACGCTGGTGGGCCTGCCGCCAGAGGAACAGGCAGCCCAGGTGGCGGCGGCCCAGACGGCAAAGGCGCGCGGCGGCAAGGAAGGCGGGCCATCGTTGATCGCGGTGATCTTCTGGGTGATCGTGATCCTGTGGCTGATCGGCGCCTTCAGCGGCGGCAAGCGCGGCCGCCGGCGTGGCCCGGTGGTGATCTGGGGCCCCGGCATTGGTGGCAGTTGGGGCGGCGGCGGCGGAAGTGGTTGGGGCGGCGGCGGTTTCGGCGGCGGTGGCGGCTTTTCGGGCGGCGGCGGCTTTGGCGGTGGCGGCGGCGCATCGGGGGGCTGGTGATGCTGTTCAACGAAACCGATCGCGCCCGCATTGCCGCGGCCATCCGTGCCGCCGAAGCGCGCACGGCCGGAGAGATCGTGGTGATCGTCTCCACGCGTGCCCGGCGCTATCCGGCGACAGCGCTCACTGCGGCGGCCCTGGCGGCGTTCACCTTGCCGGCCGCTGCCGTGCTGGCCGGCTGGCAGCCCGGCGTGCTGGCGGCAGACTGGGCGGCGCAGGATGTCACCAGCCGCATCGATCACGCGCTGCAGGGCTTTGCGCTGGTGCAGCTGCTGCTG
>JALOSK010000145.1 GCA_025458465.1 Sandarakinorhabdus sp.
AGGCGCAGCAGCGCCATTTCGGCGGCCTGCAACGGCACCGGCGCGGTTTCCACCTCGGCCAGACCCTTCAGCAGCAACTGCCACAGCATCGAAAGGCGCGGGAAATCCAGCCGGCTGGCCCAATCATCGAGCGCCGCCTGTTCCTCTGCCGACAGCACCGGATCGCGGCGCGGCGCCATGCGCTGCCTTGTGATGCCATGCACCAGCCCCAGCAGTTCGCGCAGCAGCTGCGCCGGATCGACGCCCATGTCATACTGGCGGGCCACGGCATCCAGCATGGCCGGCACATCGCCGCCCAGCACCTGCCCCAGCAGCGCGCGCACGGCGCCTTTGTCCGCCAGGCCCAGCATGTCGCGCACGGCGGCCGCGGTGATGGTGTCGCCCGCATGGGCGATGGCCTGATCCAGAATGGACAGCCCGTCGCGCACGCTGCCTTCGGCGGCGCGGGCCACCAGCGCCAGCGCATCGTCTTGCGCCGTCACGCCTTCCTGTTCCAGGATGCGGGCAAAATGCGCGGCCAGCATGTCGGCCGGAATGCGCCGCAGATCGAAGCGCTGGCAGCGCGACAATATGGTGGCCGGCACCTTCTGCACTTCGGTGGTGGCCAGGATGAACTTCACGTTGGGCGGCGGTTCCTCCAGCGTTTTCAGCAGCGCGTTGAACGCCGCCTTCGACAGCATGTGGACTTCATCGATGATGTGGATCTTGTAGCGCGCCGACACCGCGGCATAGCGCACGCCCTCGATGATCTCGCGCACATCATCGACACCGGTGTTCGATGCCGCGTCCATCTCCACCACGTCGATGTGCCGGCCGGCCGCGATGGCCACGCACGGCTCGCACAGGCCGCACGGGGATTGGCAATGATGCGCGCCGTGGACGTCTTGCCGACGCCGCGCACCCCGGTGAGCAGCCAGGCCTGCGCCAGCCGCCCGCGCGCGATGGCGTTGCCCAGCGTCTGCACCATCGCCTGCTGCCCCAGCAGCGAATCAAAGCTGGCCGGGCGATACTTGCGCGCCAGCACGCGCGACGCCTGCGGCGCGGCATTGGCCTGCGCGGCCGCTGGTGCTGCCGGCGGTGGTTCCATGCCGGGAAAGGCCATTTCGGCGTCGATGTCGGATTCGTCTGCCATGCGCTTGTGTTCTTAGCGGCTGGCAGCCGGCACGTCACGGGACTTGCAGAACCGGCCCATCACCGCCATATGGCGCCCGGGAGCCGGGCGGACAGAGCGCTCGCCAACCCGGTCAGGTCCGGAAGGAAGCAGCCGTAACGAACCCGCTTTGGGTCGTTCCCGGCTCCCACCTCAGCATTTTTGCAGGCAATTTCCAGCAGGTTGCGCCCTTGCCAAGCCCGGCTTGCGCGGCAACTATCCGGGGCAGGGTCAAGAAGCGCGCCGTTCATCCGGTCCGGCGCTGCCGCTGTGGATGCCGCCATGACCCTGTTTCCCCTGATGCTGACTGCCGCGGCGCTGCTGGCGCCCGGCCAACTGGTGATGATCGATCTTGCGGTGGATCCCGAGGCGGCGGGAAAGCGACCGGTGCGGTTCGATGCCCCCGGGTTCCGCGCCGCCCTTGCCCAGCAACTGGCGCAGTCAGGGGTGCCCGTGGGCGCCGGGGAAGGGATGACCAGGCTGGTTGTAAGGGTGACGGACTATGATCCCGGCAACGGCATTGCCATCGATCAGAAGGCCCGCATGTCGGTTCGCTTCCGTCTGCTGCCGTCCTCGGGCGAACCGTCCGCGGAGTTCACGGCAAGTTGTGAAGGCAAGGCGAAGTTCAACCTGATGAACACGCCCGGCGGGCGCGCACGTCGTGCCTACGCCGATTGCCTCAACGAACTTGCCGTGAGGATGTCGGACCAGCTGGTCGGCAACAACGGCCGTGTGATCGTCCGTTGATGCTGTGTTGCCGGCCTCAGCCGCCAACCCCGAAATCATAGACGCGCGCCGTCATCGCACCGCCGCCGCCGCTGACATTGCCGCCAGTCAGGGCCTGGATGAATCCGTATTCGCCGGGCTCCAGCGGCGCTGATGGCATGACCTTGAACACGCCGGGCTTGATCTGCTCAACCTCAAAGGTGATGCGATCCTTGTCCATCACGCCCTGCTTTGCGCCGGCGATGTTCATGCTGCCCACCCGCGCTTCGCGCGCTTCCTTCTTCTCGTTGAAGCGCACGAGGCTGAGTTCGGCCGGCGAACTGGTCACCGAGCCGGCACCGGTTGTCCAGACGCTGGCATTGCCCACCGCCAGGTTGCGCGGCACCGATTCATCGAAGAACATGTAGAAGACGGGTTGAGCGTTGGCCGTGCGCACCTTCGCACTTGCCCCCGGGATGGTGGCCTTCACGCTGGCCGAAGCGATGCCCATGGTGAGCGCATAGCCAAGAATGCCGCCCGTCTTGGCCTGGTTGGAGGCAGTGGCGACCATCCTGTACATGCGATTGTCCCCAGCGCCGAACATGTAGACGCCGGGATAATGCGGGACGTTCGGATCCGGCGAATCGGTCGACAATTCGGTGGGGCCGGTATTGGCCGGCTCCAGCATGGCGGCCAGCACCGGGCCGGGCACACCCTTGTTCTTCAGTTCGATCAGCTTCTGCGTGGACGTGTCGAAATTTCCGCGCGATGCCTTGATCTTGGCGACCACGGCTTCGGCCGGCAGGCCGGCTTCCAGCAGCTGGATCACGGCTTCGTTGTTCAGCGTTTCCTGCGCGTTCGCCGGCACGGCGGCAGCAGAGGCAAACATCAGGGCAGCGGCAACAGCGGCGCCGCGAACAAAGCCAAGTTTCATTATGCGACCCTTTACCCAATATTAAGGCGCTATTTCACATTGCGCCGCTGATGACTTGCATGCCTCGCTCGAAGCACGAACATCCTATCAATTCAGCGGCTGTTGTCTACCACGGCGCGGGGGATTTTCACATCCAGGCTGTGGATGCCGGTGGTCAACTGGATCTGGCAGGCCAGCCGGCTCTGGCGGTTGGCGCCGGCGGCGAAGTCCAGCATGTCTTCCTCTTCCTCCGTCGGCGGCGGCAGCGCGGCGAGATCGCCGCCCACGATGTGCACATGGCAGGTGGAACAGGCCATCGCGCCTTCGCACGTGCCTTCCAGCGGCTGGCCGTGGGCCTGTGCCACGTCCAGCAGGCGCTGGCCGGGGGCGGCGTCCACGCTGGTTTCGCTGGTGCCGTCGGCGGAGATGAAGCGGATGCGGATCATCGCCCCTGATGTGCCGCGATCAGGCGCGTTCGGCAAGATGGCGCTGCACCGCAGCATTGATCTGATCGGCGGCGGCATCAATCTCGTCTGCCGTGGTGAAGCGCCCGAAGCCAAGGCGCAAGCTCGCCTTGGCGGTGGCTTCCGGCAGGCCCAGCGCGGTGAGCACGTGGCTGGCCCGCCCGGTGAGCGCGGCGCAGGCCGAACCCGAACTGATGGCCAGGCCCGGCAATTGTTTCAGCAACGGCACCGCCACGCCGGGAAAGCTGAGATTGAGATTGCCCGGCCAGCGCCGATCAAGCGCGCCGTTCACCTGCACCGGCACGGCAAGCCGCGCCAGCAGGCGGTTCCGCAGCATCAGCGCGTGGGCATGATCGGCCGCCATGCGTGTCCCTGCGATGTGCGCCGCTTCGCCAAGCCCTGCGATCAGCGCGGTGGGCAGCGTGCCCGACCGCCCATCTTCCTGCCCGCCGCCGTGCAGCAGCGGCGTGATCACCGTGAATGGCCGGCGATACAGTGCGCCGACGCCCTTGGGCCCATGGATCTTGTGGGCGGTGATGCTCATCAGATCGATGGCCATGGCCTCCACATCGATCGGCACCTTGCCGAAGCCCTGCGCCGCATCGACATGGAACACCGCGCCCACGCCGTGCGCCAGCCGGCCGATGGCGGCCAGATCCTGCATCACGCCGATCTCGTTGTTCACCGCCATCACCGACACCAGCGCCACATCCTCGCCCAGCGCGCGTTCCAGATCGCCAAGGTCCACCAGGCCAGTTTCGCGCACCGGCACGATGGTGAGCAGCGCGCCGATGCTGGCCAGATACTGCGCGGTTTCCAGCACGCTGCTGTGTTCGGTGGCCAGCGTCACGATGCGCCGCCGCGTCTGCCCCGGCGCAGTCAGTAGCCCCTTGATGGCCCAGTTGTTGCTTTCGGTGGCGCCGCTGGTGAAGGCGATGGATTCGGGCGGCGCGTTCACCAGCCGCGCGATGGCCTCACGCGCCAGTTCAACGGTGGCCTTGGCCTTGTAGCCCCACAGATGCGCGCTGTGCGGGTTGCCGAAGCCATCCACCCCCCACGGTATCATCGCGTCCGCCACGGCGGGATCAAGCGGCGTGGTGGCGCCATAATCAAGATAGAGCGGCATGGTCATCAGGTGCGTCCGGCACGGGCCGCCATGGCTTCCCAGGCGGCGGCAAAGGCATCGCGTTCGGCATCGGTGGTGGCCGGCGACAGGCTGACCCGAATGGCCTCGCCCGCCGCCGGCCCCAGCCCCATTGCCGCCAGAACATGGCTGGTTTTGACCTTGCCCGATGAACAGGCAGCGCCGGCCGAAATCTGAAAGCCCTCCAGATCAAGCCGCATCACCTGCGTCGATGCCGCCATGCCGGGCAGGCCGATGCTGCTGATGTGCGGCAGGCGCGGGGCGGCTTCGCCGTGAAGGCGCGCGCCGGCGGCCTTCAGGCGGGCTTCCAGGCCGGCGCGGCGGGCGGCAACGGCCGTCCAATCATGCGATTGCGCCACAGCAGCGGCAAAGCCGGCGATGCCGGGCAGATTGGGTGTGCCGCCGCGAAACCCGCGTTCCTGCCCGCCGCCGCGCTGGATGGCGACCAGCGTATCGGGATGCTTCACGATCAGCGCGCCCACGCCGGGCGGCCCGCCCAGCTTGTGGGCGGAGATCGCGATGAAATCGGCGTCCGGCAAAGGCAGTTTTCCGGCGGACTGCACGCAATCGGCCAGCAGCAGGCCACCTGCCGCGCGCACCCGCGCCGCCACATCGGCCAGCGGCTGGATCACGCCGGTTTCGTTGTTGCCATGCTGCACCGCCACCAGCGCCGGGCCATCCACAAGCGCGGCTTCCAGCGCGGCCAGATCGATCAGGCCGTCGCCGTCCACCGGCAGGATGGCCACATCATCGCGCGCCTGCAGCACGGCGCTGTGTTCGGTGGCGCTGGCCAGAACGCGCAGGCGGGTGGGGCCAGCCAGCCGCGCGCCGTTCATCGCCAGGGCAATCGCCTCGGTGCCGCCGCTGGTGAAGATCACGCGTTCCGGCGTCACCCCGGCAAAGCGCGCCACGGCATCGCGGCTGGCTTCCAGCAGCGCGTTCGCCGCCCGCCCGCCGGCGTGCACGCTGGATGGATTGCCGCCCAGCGCCAGCGCTTCGGCCACCGCGGCGATGGCGGCTGGGCAGGCCGGCGTGGTGGCGGCGTGATCGAGGCAGATGTGGCTTTTCATTGCAACTTCGTTGACCAAAGCCATATAGGGCGCATCCCCCTGCGAGCGCCAGAGACAGGAAGTCCATGCCCGAAGTGATCCTCACCGGCCCGGAAGGGCGCCTTGAAGGCCGTTACCAGCCCGGCACCAGCCCGCGTGCCCCGGTGGCCATCATCCTGCAGCCGCACCCGGCGCAGGGCACGATGAACCACCCGATCGTGCTGGCCATGTATCAGACGTTCGTGAAGCGCGGCTTTGCGACGCTGCGCTTCAATTTCCGTGGTGTGGGCCGCAGCCAGGGCACGTTCGACAACGGCATCGGCGAATTGTCGGACGCGGCCAGTGCGCTGGATTGGTTGCAGCAGTTCAACCCGGAAGCCCACACCACCTGGGTGGGCGGATATTCCTTTGGCGCGTGGATCGGCATGCAGCTGTTGATGCGCCGGCCAGAGATCAAGGGCTTCATCTCCATCGCGCCGCCGGCCAACATGTATGATTTCTCGTTCCTGGCCCCGTGCCCGTCGAGCGGGATCATCATCGACGGTGAAAGCGACGAGGTGGTGCCGCCGCCGGCCGTGCTGAAGCTGGTGGAAAAGCTGAAGACGCAAAAGCACATCACCATCCACCACGAGACGATTCCGGGCGCCAATCATTTCTTCCAGAATGAAATGGACCTGCTGATGGGGCAGGTGGATGGCTATCTGGACATGCGGCTGGCCAACGGCGGGCGGGCCACCTGACATCGGCTGCGGCACGCCGGTTGTCTCCGGCCAGCTCAAGGGCTTGCCGTCCAGTGTGCGCACCGCCAGCCACGCAAAGGCTTCGGCCTCCAGTGCGTCGCCGTTCCAGCCCACCGCTTCCACCGGTTCCGTCGGCACACCGCAGCGGCGCGCGATTTCGGCCATCAGCACCGGGTTGTGGCGGCCACCACCGGTGACGAGCAGGCGGCCACCAAAGCTTCCTCCAAACGCGGGCACATGGCCCAGCGCGAGGCGCACCGTTTCAGCCGTGAACGCCGTCAGCGTTGCGGCGCCATCGCCGGACGACAGCCCGCGACAGACGCCGATATCCCAGGCGTTGCGATCCAGCGACTTGGGCGGGGGGGCATCGAACCATGGATTGTCGGCCAGGGTCATCAGCACGTTGTCGTGGGTGATGC
>JALOSK010000146.1:0-6288 GCA_025458465.1 Sandarakinorhabdus sp.
GTGTCGCGCTATGTCGGCAATCTGGAAAGCGCCCTCAAGGATTGGGGCACCACCGCCAAGTTGAACCTGCTGCGGTCCGATGGCGGGCTGATGTCGGCCGAAAAGAGCCGCACCGCGCCGGTCAACCTGCTGATGTCGGGCCCGGCCGGCGGGGTGGCGGGCGCGGTGTGGATAGCCAAGAACGCCGGTTTCCCCAACGTGTTGACGCTCGACATGGGCGGCACCTCCACCGACGTGGCGCTGATCGAGGATTATCAGCCGCGCCTGCGCCGCGAGACCAGCGTGGGCCATCTGACGGTGCGCGCCTCCAGCCTGGATGTGAAGACGGTGGGCGCGGGCGGCGGCTCCATCGCCACCGTCCCGGAACTCACCAAGGCCCTGCGCGTCGGCCCGCAATCGGCCGGCGCCGTGCCGGGCCCGGCCGCCTATGGCCGTGGCGGCGAACTGCCCACCGTGACGGATGCCAACGTGGTGCTCGGCTATCTGCCGGAAAATCTGCTGGGCGGCGCCTTCAAGCTGGACCGCGAAGCCTCCAGGCGGGCGGTGCAGACGGTGGCCGATGCGCTGGGCCTGCCGCTGCTGGAAGCGGCTGCCGGCATCATCGCCATCGTCAACGAGACGATGTTTGGCGCACTGCGGCTGGTATCGGTGCAGCAGGGTTATGACCCGCGCGATTTCGCGCTGATGGCCTTTGGCGGCGCCGGGCCGCTGCACGGCAATGCCATGGGCATGCTGATGGGTTCGTGGCCTGGCGATGCAACCACCCGCCTGCGGGTGGACGCGCAGCGCAGCTTCAACCGACTCGTCACGCAAACCAGCGATGCCGAAGTGGGCGCGGTGATCGACGAGCTGATCGCCCAGACCAGCGCCGAGCTGGCCGCTGAAGGGGTGACCGCCAGCGACGTGGAAATCCGCGTGGAGATCGACGTGCGCTATGCCGGCCAGGCCTTCGAGGTTCCACTGTTCTCGCCCCCCGGTTCCACCATCGCCAGCCTGGCGCAGCGCTTCGACGCTGAGCACGGCGCTGGGCAAGGCCGCCAATGTTTCGGCAGAGCGCATCGCCCGCGGCGATGGCAACCCCACCGCCGCCGTGGTGCGCGATCACGAGATGTGGATGGACGGCGCGGCCCGGGCAGCGGTGATCCATGATCGTTCGAAGCTGCGCGCCGGTGATATCGTCAACGGCCCGGCGGTGATCACCGAGATGGATTCGACCACGCTGGTTCACAATGGCCACATCGCCAGCGTGGACGATTTCGGCAACCTGCTGATCACGCCTGAATGAGGCCGGCCTGATCATGCCGCACCGCCGCCCGCCTGCCAGCGCATTGGTCCGCCCGGCTTCACGCTTGGAACGGCGTGTCGTGCTGCTCGCCGGGTGGCTGCTGCTGGCCAACGCGATCCTGCTGGCGCTGGCAACACCGGCCCGCGCCGCCGTGGCCGAAGCGCGCGCCGATGGCTTCGTGTCGGTGCATGAAGCGGTGATGCCGGCCCTGCCGGCGCAGCTATGGGCGGCGCTGATCAACTGGCCGGGCTGGTGGGATCCCCAGCACAGCTACAGCGGCAAGGCGGGCGCGCTGCGGCTTGATGCGCAGGCCGGTGGTGCGTTGATCGAACGTTGGCCCGGCGGCAGTGTGGAGCACGCCCGCGTGGTGGCTGCAACGCCGCCTTCGCTGCTGCGCCTGGCCGGCGGCTTCGGCCCGCTGCAATCCCTGCCGGTGAACGCCGTCCTGGAATTCCGGATCATTCCCGAAAACGGCAACACCCGCCTCACCATGACCTATCGTGTCGCCGGCAGCCCGGAGGCGAAGCTCGACACGCTGGCTGCCCCTGTCGACACCGTGATGAGCGCCGGCTTCGACCGGCTGGTCAATCTCGCAAACACCGGAAAACCCTGAGCAACTTGGCCCCAAGACTGTTGGACCTGAAGGACAAGCCCATGCCCGCCCGCATCATCGAAACCAATCCACAGCCGTTCGTGGCCAAGGCCATCGATCCGGTCACGCTCGACATCATCGAGAATGCCCTGCGCAACGCCCGCATCGAGATGGACGCCACGCTGGTGCGCACCGCGATGAGCCCAGGCATCCGCGAACAGGGCGATGCCTTTCCGATGATCGCCAACCCGGCCGGCAAGATGATCGTGGGCCAGTTCGGCAGCTTCATCGATGGATTTTTGAAGGGCTGGGACGGCACCATCGAGGAAGGCGACATGATCTTCCTGTCCGATCCCTACAGCTGCGAAGGCGCGATCAGCCATTCCAATGACTGGCTGGTGCTGTTGCCGGTGTATCGCAGCGGGCGGCTGGTGGCGTGGACAGCGATGTTCGGCCACCAGAGCGACATTGGCGGCAAGGTGGCCGGTTCCATGCCGATCGATGCCCGCGCCATCTTCGAGGAAGGCGTGCGCATCCCGCCGGTGAAGATCTGGAAGAAGGGCGAATATAACGAGGATCTGGTGAAGCTGGTGATGCACCAGACCCGCAAGCCCGATTGGTGTGCGGCCGATCTCAACGCCCTGATCGCGTCCTGCCGGGTTGCCGCCCGCCGCATCGACGAGATGTGCGCGCGCTTTGGCGAGGATGAGGTGGTGGCGGCGATGGACGCGCTGCTGGCCCGCAACCATCGCGCCATGAAGGCGCTGATCGCCAGCAGCGTTTCGACCGACAAGGTCAGCTTTGAAGACCATGTCTGCGACGATGGCGTGGGTTATGGCCCCTACAAGATCAAGTGCACGATGCAGCGCGTCGGCGACAAGGTGGTGCTGGATTTTGACGGCACCGATCCGCAATCGGACGCGGCGATCAATTTCTATCTGAACGAGAACATGTTCAAGATGTTCTTCGGCATCTACATGATCATGGTCTTCGATCCGCAGATCATGTTCAACGACGGCTTCTATGACCTGATCGAGGTGAAGATTCCCGAAGGATCGCTGTTGAAGCCACGCTATCCAGCCGCGCTTTCCGGCCGCACCCACGCGCTGGGCCGCATCTTCGATCTGCTTGGCGCGCTGCTGGGCCAGCGCACGCCGGAATTCCTGTGCGCCGCCGGCTTCTCCTCAAGCCCGCACCTGATGTATTCCGGCCGCGACCAGCGCCCCGGCAAGAATGGTGAATGGTTCCAGCTGTTCCAGATCGGCTTTGGCGGCATTCCCGGCAAGCCGTTCGGCGACGGGCCGGATGGCCACTCGCTGTGGCCGGGCTTCACCAACGTGCCCAACGAGTTCCTGGAACGCTATTTCCCGCTGCGCATCGAGCGTTACGAGGCGCTGGCCGATACCGGCGGCGCCGGCAAGTTCCGTGGCGGCAACGGCATTTTGATGAGCTATCGCTTCCTGTCGGCCGGCAGCGTGTCCATCCATGATGATCGCTGGTTCACCTATCCGTGGGGCGTCAACGGCGGCGCGCCGGGCAGCCGCGCCCGCAAGATCCTCGAAAAGCCCGACGGCACGCAAACCGTTGTTGCCAACAAGCTCGACAGCCTTGAGGTGGAGGCCGGCGATATCCTGCACTTCATCACCTGGGGCGGCGGCGGCTGGGGCAACCCGCTGGAACGTGATCCGGAACTGGTTGGCCTGGAAATCCGGCAGGGCCTGGTCAGTGTGGCCGGCGCCCGCGCCTATGGCGTGGTGGCCGATGCCGATGGCCGTGTGGACGCCGCCGCGACCGCGCAACTGCGCGCCGAAATCGCCGCAGCCCAGCCGGCCGAGCCGCCAATCTTCAACTATGGCGGCACCGTGGAAGAACTGCGCGCCCGTTGCGAGGCAGAAACCGGCCTGCCGGCGCCCAAGCCGCCCGTGTGGCACCACATGGCGATCGCCGCCGAATAAGGATCGCACGATGACCGCCGAAAACACCGGGCCCCTCGCGGGCATCAAGGTCGTGGAAATGGGCCAGCTGATCGCCGGCCCCTTCTGCGGCCAGTTGCTGGGCGACATGGGCGCCGATGTCATCAAGCTGGAACCGCCCGGCGAAATTGGAAATGGCGGCGGTGATCCGATGCGCGTGTGGGGGCGCGGCGATTATCCGCTGTGGTGGGAAGTGGTCGCCCGCAACAAGCGCGCGGTGTCGTGCAACCTGCGCGAGGCGGAAGGCCAGGAACTGGCCCGCCGGCTGATCGCCAGGGCCGATATCCTCATCGAGAATTTCCGGCCCGGCACGCTGGAAAAATGGGGCCTCTCGCCCGAGACGCTGATGGCCGAAAACCCCGGCCTGATCATCGTGCGCGTTTCGGGCTATGGCCAGTCCGGTCCCTATTCCAGCCGTGCCGGCTTTGGCGGCATCGGCGAGGCGATGGGCGGCTGGCGCGCCATCGTTGGCGATCCGGATCGCCCGCCCAGCCGCATGGGCGTTTCCATCGGCGACAGCCTGGCCGCCACCTATGGCGCGCTCGGCGCGCTGGCCGCGCTCAATCACCGCCACGCCACCGGCAAGGGCCAGATCGTCGATTCAGCGCTCTATGAAGCGGTGCTGCAGGTGATGGAATCGCTGGTGCCGGAATATGTGGCGTCGGGCTATGTGCGCGAGCGTTCCGGCTCCGTGCTGCCCGGCATCGCGCCATCGAACGTCTATCCGTGCAAGGACGGCGAGTATCTGATCGGCGCCAATCAGGACACGGTGTTCGGCCGCCTCTGCGCTGCCATGGGCCGGCCGGAGCTGGCGCAGGACCCGCGCTATGTGAACCATGTCGCCCGCGGCAAGCATCAGGAAGAACTGGACAATCTGATTGCCGACTGGACGCGTACGCTGACCATCCAGGAACTGGAAGACAAGATGATCGCGGCTGGCGTGCCGGCGGGCCGCCTCTATCGCCCGCAGGAGATGCTGGACGACCCGCACTTCCAGGCGCGCGAGGCGATCATCGGCGTGCCGCACCCGCGCTGGGGCGAGGTGAAGATGCAGAATGTCTTTCCCAAGCTGTCGGCCACGCCCGGCACCGTGCGCCGCCGGGCGCCCGAACGCATCGGCCAGGACAATGCCGCCGTTTATGGCGAGCTGCTGGGGCTGGACGCAGCCGCGCTGGCCGAACTTCAGGCCCGCGGCATCATCTGAGCGCCGCCCACAACAGGGCCGCACCCAGCGCGCCAAACAGCAGCGCCGCGCCGGCGCGCACCCAGCCCAGCGGCACCCAGCCCAGCGCACGTTCACCCACCAGCACGGCCGGCACGTTCACCAGCATCATGCCCAGCGTGGTGCCGATGGCCACCGCCGTCACGTCCTGAAACCGCGCGCCCAGCGCGATGGTCGCCACCTGCGTCTTGTCGCCGATTTCCACCAGGAAAAAGGCGAGCACTGTGGCCACAAACGCCTGCTGGCCGCTGGCTGCCGGAGCTTCGTCCATGCGGTCCGGCACGAGGACCCACGCCGCCATGGCAAGGAAGCCCGCCCCCACGGCAATCTGGAACCAGGGCCCGGCCAGCCAATCGGCCAGCGCCGCCCCCGCCCACGCCGCCAGCGCATGATTGGCCAGGGTGGCCAGACAGATGCCGGCGATCACCTGCACCGGCTGGCGGAAGCGAGCCGCCAGCAGCATCGCCAGCAACATGGTCTTGTCGCCAATCTCGGCCAGCGCCACGATTGCCGTCGATGTGGCGATGATGCTCAGGCCAGATTCCATGCGTGCGGCCCTACAGTCTCTTGCGCCGCAGGGCCAATGGGCAGACAATCAAGCAATGCCCCTGTTTCCCCTGATCGTGGCCGCCACTGCCACCTTGCCGCTCGCCACTGTTGCCGCATCACCGGCCGCTGTGCCGCCTGCCCTGCCCGCCGCCACAGCGCTGATCGCGCCGGCCACCATCGATGAAAACCTGGAAATCACCGGTGAGGCACTGGCGGCCGAACAGCGTCGCAAGCGCCTGTTCATCGAGGTGAGGGTGAATGATGACGGCCCGCACCGTTTCCTGGTCGATTCAGGTGCCGATCGTTCGGTGGTGAGCGACAGTCTGGCCGCCCGCCTGGCGCTGCCGGCCGGCGATTCGGTGCGGCTGCAGGGCATGGCCGGCGCGGTCAACGTGGCCACCGTGGAAGTTTCCGCACTGGCGCTGGGCCAATCCGAAGTCGGGCCGCTGAAGACGCCGGCGCTTTCGGCCCAGCATCTGGGCGCCGATGGCCTGATCGGGATCGATGCGCTCGCCGATCAGCGGTTGATGCTGGATTTCGACAAGCGCACCGTGACCGTGCAGGATTCGCGTCAGCCCCATGTCGCCACTGATGGCGAAATCCTTGTCACCGCCAAGCGCCGCAAGGGCCAGCTGATCATCACCCAGGCATCGGTGCGCGGGCGCAA
>JALOSK010000146.1:6299-7421 GCA_025458465.1 Sandarakinorhabdus sp.
CGGCGCCTGTTCGGGGATCGCACGCCAGATGCCATGCAGCAGATCGAGCTGATCTCGGTCACCGGCCAGGTGTTGAAGGCCGAAGCCATGGTGATGGACGATGTCCGCATTGGCGGCCTGATGCTGAACAATGTCGTCGTCGCCTTTGCCGATGCGCCGCCGTTCGCGCTGTTCGGCCTGTCGGATCAGCCGGCCATCTTCCTGGGATCGGATCTGCTGGCCAGCTTCCGCCGGGTCAGCCTGGATTTCCGCAATCGCAAGGTGCGCTTCACCCTGCGCCGCGGCTCGCAGCTTCGGTCCTTTGCCAGCAATCAGTTCTGAAGCGTGTTTGCGGCCAGCCGCTCGAACTGGCTCTGGCATCCTGCCGCCACCAGCGCGGCGCCCAGCGATTCGACGTCCGGCGCGCCGGCGATCTGCTTGACCGTCAGCGTCACCGGCGCCTTGCCGCCCGCGATGATCAGCGCACCGGCCTTGCCGGCCACGGCAGCCGGCAGCGCCGCCACCGCCTGACCGGCACCGAACAGCAAGGTGGCGCTGGCGCCATCATCGCGGGTCACCGTCAACGATTGCGCCGCCTTGGTATCGGCCCGCCACAGGGCGATATTGGCCGGATCAAGCGCGCACACCGTGTCGCTGGCACGGATGTCGAGCGCCCAGACGCCCGGCGGTGTCGGCGGCCCCTGATCCTGCCCGCCGGCCCGCACAGCGCCGATCCGCGCCCGGCGCGCCGGCTTCTGCACCAGCAAGTCGGAAAATCCCACATTCTGTGCGGCTGCGCTGGGCGCGCTGAGGCTGAACGTGCCGGGGCCGGAAAAGCTGCGCGTGCCACGGGCATCGAGAACGACGATCGAATCCCCGGCCTTCAGCGTGATCGGCGCATCGGGCAACCGCTGCCCGGCCCGGAACTGCGGCGCCGACGGGCCGGCGGCGCGCACCACCAGCGGGCCGGCGAATGCCGCCGTCGATGCCAGCAGGGCGAACGTGCAGGCAAACGCCCTAATCGAGATCATACACCCCTCCCGGTCCCGTGATTTGCAATCGTTCTACCAGATACGCGAGCGCCGTGTCTTCCGGTGCAGCGCCGGCACGGGCCTGCAACGCGGCAAGCGCCGCAGCATCCCC
>JALOSK010000147.1 GCA_025458465.1 Sandarakinorhabdus sp.
GGAGCGGGAGGGATTCGAACCCTCGATGAGCTTTTGACCCATACACACTTTCCAGGCGTGCGCCTTCGACCACTCGGCCACCGCTCCGCGCTCTGGAAGTGGCGGCGATAGCAAGGGCGAGCGCCGGCGTAAACTGCCGGACGAAAAAAGAAGGGGCGATGCCGTGTGGCACCGCCCCTTCCCGACGAACCCCGCCTTCGGCGGCGAGCCCTTCGTCAGCTTACTGCAGCAGCTGGGTGACCTGCGCTGCCGACTGGTTGGCCCGGGCCAGCATGGCCTGCGCCGCCTGGCTGAGCACCTGGTTCTTCGCGAGGTTGGTCGATTCCACCGCAAAGTCGGTATCCTGGATGCGGCTGCGCGAAGCTTGCAGGTTGGTGCTGTTCGACGACAGGTTGTTCACCGCCGCTTCCAGCCGGTTCTGCACGGCACCGATGTTGGCGCGATCGAGGTTGATGCTGTTCAGCGCCTCGTCGATGGCGCCCAGCGCCGCGGTGGCGCCATCCACCGACGAGATGTCCACATCGGAAATGCGCAGGCCGCCGGCCGACGCACCATAGCGGTTCTCCTCGAAGCCCAGCGCGGTGAAGTTGGATGCCGCGCCGAAGGCCTGGCTGCCAGCCCGCACGTCGATCGCCGTGGCCGCTTCCAGCCGCACCGTGCCATAGGCCGTCTGCGCCGCCGCGGCGGTGGTGGCCACCGTGTAGGCGTTGCCCGAACCCTTCACCGAGGTGCTGCCGAGGCCCAGTTCGGCCGTGGTGGCGGTACCGGTGTTGGCCACGAACAGGTTGCGGCCATCGGCAGCGGTGAGATCAAGCCCGCCAAGGCCGTTGTCGCTGGCCACCACGCCGGTCATGCCGGTGAAGTTGTTGATGGCGGCCGCCACCTTTTCGCGCCGGGCCTGCGCCGTATCGGTCGCGGCCAGGCCGTCCACGGTGATGTCGATGCCGTTGATGTTCAGCGTCGCGGCACCCCCAAGGGTGGTCGCCGTGGTGGTGGAGGTGAGCGTGACGCCATTGGCCACGGCAGTGACGCCGGTCTGATCGGCGGCGGCATTGATGGCTGCGGCAACGGCGATGGCACTGGCCGACTTGGACGAGGTGGCCGCCACGGTGGACGAGAACAGATCGTCTGCCGCAACCGCCGCCCGGATGGCGACGCCGTTGATCGACAGATCGCCATTGTTCAGGTTGCGGATGTCACCGGCCACGGCAGCCACGGCGCGGGCATCGCTGCTCACCGTGGAAACGCCGCGCTCGAAGGTCCCGGCGGCAAGGCCGGCGCGGCTGATGCGGGCGGTGGTGCTGTTGGCCGAGCTGACCTCGATCGGCTGGCCATTCACGCTTTCAAGGCTGAAGCTGCCCGACTGCGCGCCCACCTTCAGGCCGGTGGAAGCCGCCGTGAGCGGCGTGCCGCCGGTGCCGAAGGCCACTTCGATGTTGCGGCCGTCATCAGCCTCCAGGCGGATACCGCCGTTGCTGTCGCCGGTGTCCACGGCGCGCACGCCCGTCTGGCCCGAGATGGCGTTGATGGCATCGCGCACCAGGCGGCGGCTTTCGGCGGCATCGGCGGTCGTGCTCACCGATGCGGTGGAGACGCCGTTGATGCTGATGGTGCCCGCGGTGGCGGCGGCGGTCATCGCCGAACCGGTCATGACCGTCTGGCCCACCACGGCGCGCACCCCGGTCTGCGCCGTGGCGGCATTGATGGCGGCGGCCTTGGCGATGGCCGAAGCGGCCTTGTTGGAGGAGGAGGCGCTGTCGTCAGCCGCCAGCGAGGAACCGATGGTGACGCCATTGATGATGAGGTCACCGGCCTGCAGCGCCTGGTTGGTGCCCAGGTTGGCGGCGGTGGCTTCGAAGGCGCCGGTGGCGGTGAGCGCCGGGCTGGAACCCAGGCCCAGATCGCGCGCCCGGGTGGAGCCCAGGCTGAACGACACGGTTTCGCCGGCACGGCTGCCGGTTTGCAGGCGCACACCGCGGGCCGAACCATCCAGCAGCGACAGGCCGTTGAAGTTGGTGCGCAGGCCGATGTTGTCGATCTCGCCGATCAGCTGGCCCACTTCGGCCTGCAGGGCGGTGCGATCGGTGCCGGTGAGCGTGCCGTTGGCCGACTGCACGGCCAGTTCGCGCATGCGCTGCAGCATGTTGGTGACTTCGCCCATGGCGCTTTCCGCCGTCTGGGCCATGCTGATGCCGTCGCCGGCGTTGCGCATCGCCACGGCAAGGCCGCGCACATCGGCGGTCATCTTCTGGGCGATGGCGAGGCCGGCGGCATCGTCCTTGGCGCTGTTGATGCGCATGCCGGTCGAAAGCCGCTGCATGGCCAGGCCCATCATCGAGTTGGCGGAGCGCTGTGCATTCTGGGCGGTCAGCGCGTTGATGTTGGTGTTGATCACGGTCACTTGAGGATCTCCCGCTTCCAGCCGCCGCTGGCATGCGGGGCTCGAGGGGGGAAACGGCACGGGGTGAATTTCGCTTAAACCTGTGCAAGGACAGCTGCTGCATGATCGCTCTGCCGCCCATCCTCTACCGTGATCGCGATATCGCCATCCTCGACAAGCCGGCCGGACTGGCCGTGCATCCCGGCCCGCGCACGCCCGAAAGCCTTGAAGACGCGCTGCCGGAACTGGGCGGGCGGCATTTCATGCCGGTGGCCGCGCACCGGCTGGATCGCGACACGTCGGGCTGCATCGCCATCGCGCTGTCCCGCCGGGGTGCAAGGGCCCTGAGCGCCGCCTTTGCCGGCGGCGGTGCAGCGAAAACTTATTGGGCCATCCTGTCCGCCCTGCCCGGCCAGCCGGACGGCATGCGCACCGGCTGGCGGGTGCTGGATACGGCCACGCGCCTGGTGGAATTTCGCCCGGAAACCGGCCGCACCCACCAGATCAGGGTGCACGCCGCCCATATCGGCTGCCCGATCGTGGGCGATCCGGTTTATGGGCCAGTGCAGGACGATGCCGATGGCCCGATGCGGCTGCACGCGCGCAGCCTTTCGCTCACCCTGCCCGATGGCCGCATCATTCGGGCAGAGGCGCCGCTGCCGGCGGGGTGGCCAGCGAACTCGCAGCCGCTCGCCCCCGGCCCTGAAACCCAATGAATTCACTGTAGTTTTCCGCCAGCGCTGCCAGCCTTTGGTGCACGACATCCGGCCCGATCTTCTGCACCACGCCGTCCACCAGCAGGTTGAGCAGCGAGGCCAGCGCCGAGTTCATGTCCCAGAAATGGCCCAGCGCCACTTCGGCGGTGAGGATATGGGGCGTCAGGTCCCGCGCCCACGGGCAATAGGGATCGGTGATCACCACCAGCGGCCGGCCGGCGCCGGCCACGCGTTCGGCCAGCAGCCGGAACTGCCGGGAATAACGGCGCACATCCACCGCCACGAACACATCGTGCGGGCCGGCATCGAACAACTGGTCCATGATGCCGGCCGCCACGTCCAGCGTGCCGACATGCGGGCGCACATAGGACAGATGCCGGGCAAAGCCGGCGGCCAACCCGGCCTCCGTCTGGAAGCCGGCGACATGGACGCGTGGGCTGCCGGCCAGCAGTGCCACCACGGCGGCCCATTCCGGCGTTTCGGCCTGCGCATAGACGCCGGCGATGGCGGCCGTTTCCGCCTTCAGCCGTGCATCGGCCGAAGGCGCCGGACGGGTGAGCAGCCACGGCGCATCGCGGGCATCACCACGCAGATCGTCCTTCAGTGCGGCGAGATTGTCATAGCCCAGGCTCTTCACCAGCCGCGCCACGGTCATCGCCGACACGCCGACACGGGTGCCGATGGAGGCGGCGGTCTCGAACGGCAGCTGATCGAGATTGTCGGCCAGCCAGCCGGCGATCATCCGTTCCGAAACCGTCAGCCGGTCATAGCGTTCGGCAAGCCGCTGGGCGACGCGAGAGCTCATGTGCGCTGGATAACATGGGCGCAGGTGCGCGCAAGGCTGCGCCGGTACGCCGGTTCAGCGGGCATCCTTCACCACAACGCCGCCCTTCACCACCGCCTTCACGTCGCGCAGGGTGGCGACATCCTTCGTGGGATCGCCGGCCACCGCGATGATGTCGGCATAACGCCCCGGCGCGATCTGGCCCACGTCCGCCTCGCGGCCCAGCGCTTCGGCGGCCTTCATGGTGGCGGCGCGGATGGCATCGATGGGCGTCATCCCCCATTCCACCATCTTGGCGAACTGGCGGGCATTGTCGCCATGCGGATAGACGCCGGCGTCCGATCCGAACGCCATCTTCACGCCGGCCTTCCAGGCGGCCTGGAAGGTCTGCCGCTGCTTCAGGCCCACTTCGCGTTCCTTGGCCAGGCTTTCTTCGGGCACGCCGTTCTTCGCGCCTTCGGCCAGGATGTAATCATCATTGTAGATGTCCATCGAGAACCAGGTGCCGGCCTTCTTCGCGAGGTCAAACGCCTCGGCATCGGCGAAGCTGACATGTTCCACCGTGTCCACCCCGGCGCGGATCGCCGCCTTGATGCCGCTGGTGCCGTGGGCATGGGCGGCCACCTTCAGGCCCAGCATGTGCGCTTCGTCCACCAGCGCGTTCATTTCGGCCTGGGTATATTGCTGGGCACCAACGCTGGTGCCGATCGAAAAGACACCGCCGGTGGCGCAATATTTGATCACCTCGGCGCCGCGGCGATGCAGTTCGCGCACCTTCTGGCGCACCGCATCCGGGCCATCGGCAATGCCGGGGCGATCAAGGATATATTCGGCCGGCAATTCGTTGCTGTCGCAGTGCCCGCCGGTGGCGCCGATCGCATAGGTGGCCGGCACGATGCGCGGGCCGGCGATGGTGCCGCGCTCGATCGCCATCTTGAGGCCGATATCGGCATAATCACCGGCGCCCACATTGCGCACCGT
Source organism: Sandarakinorhabdus sp. (assembly GCA_025458465.1). Taxonomy (GTDB): domain Bacteria; phylum Pseudomonadota; class Alphaproteobacteria; order Sphingomonadales; family Sphingomonadaceae; genus Sandarakinorhabdus. Next base: position 4,862 of record JALOSK010000147.1, read on the forward strand.
GGTGAAGCCGGCATCCAGCGTGCGCCTGGCCATGGCAACACCGATCACCGTCCAGAACGAACCCGGATAGCGCAGTGACTGCATCCCGGACAGGGTGGGATCGCTGGTGAGGTGCACATGCATGTCGATCAGGCCGGGCAGGATGGTGAGATCGCCCAGATCGATGCGGCGGGCATCGGTGACAGGCATCGAACCCTGCCGTCCCACGCTGGTGATGCGCCCATCCTGCGCAACGATCATGGGCTTTTCCATCATCGTGCCCGTTGCCACATCCAGCATGCGGGCCGCAGTGATCACCACGGTTTCGGCGCTTGCCGCCGTGCCGGCCAGCAGTGCCGCCAGCGCGATCATCATCTTCATGGTGCAGTCTCCCCTGTCTTGCCTTGCGATAGGCCGGCGGGGAGCGTGCCGCAAGCGGTCAGAAAATGGCGGTCAGGCCACCGCCTGCAAGGCCGACGGCGCAGCCACGAACGGCACCGGCGCACCATCGCCCTGCACCAGCGCGGCAAGGAACTGGTCCACCGCCCGGTCCCAGCCATGGCGGCGGCCATGCGCCACGCAATCGGCGCGGCGGGCTCCCAGCGCCCTGGTCATCGCGTCCGACAATTCGTGCGCCACGGCGCCGATGCGCCCCGAAGCGCGGCCATCGGGGCCAAAGCCGCCCTCCCCCACCACGTCCAGCGGGCCGGGCACCGGATAGCCGGCCACCGGCGTGCCGCAGGCCAGCGCCTCGATCATCACCAGCCCGAACGTGTCGGTGCGGCTGGGGAAGGCCAGCACATCGGCGGCGGCATAGGCGGATGCCAGCGCCGGGCCATGCAGCGCGCCCAGGAAATGCGCGTTCGGATATTTCTTCTGCAGCCCATCCAGCGCCGGGCCATCGCCCACCACCAGCTTGTCGCCCGTCCACGGCGCCGCCAGAAACGCCTCGACATTCTTTTCCACCGCCACGCGGCCAACATGCAGGGCCAGCGGCCGCTTCAGATCGGCTGCGGCGGGGTGCGGGGCGATATCGGGGCGGAACAGATCGGTATCGACACCGCGCGCCCACAATCGGGTGTGCGACAGGCCATGGCCGGCCAGTTCGGCGGCCAGGCGCGGTGTTGCCACCATCACGGCGCTGGCCGGGCCGTGGAATCGGCGCAGCACCCGCCAGACGCGATCGGGGTTTATGCCGATGCGCGCCGCCACATAATCGGGAAAGCGGGTGTGGAAGCTGGTGGTGAAGGCAAAGCCCTGCTGCAGCGCCCAGCCGCGCGCCAGCCAGCCCAGCGGGCCTTCGGTGGCGATGTGCAGCGCATCGGGGGCAAACTCGCGGATCATTCGGGCAATGCGCCGCCGCGTTGTCATCGCCAGCCGGATTTCCGGATAGGACGGCATCGGCACCGACATGAACTGATCCGGCGAGATCACCTGCACGCGGATGCCGCGCCCGGCCAGCAATTTGGCGGTGGTGGACAGGGTTCGCACCACGCCATTGACCTGCGGTTCCCAGGCATCGGTAACCAGAGTGAGCTTCACGCGCCTCTCCTCACGCCGCCACTCTGGCGGCAAAATCCTGAACTGGGGCCGAACCGGCGTCCCCGCGCACCTGGGCGCGCTGGCGCGCTGCCCAGTCGATGATCTCGATGCGGCCATCGCCATGCTCCACCAGCGCGGTGCAGCTTTCCACCCAGTCGCCATCATTGAGATAGGTGATGCCGGCGAAATCGCGGATCTCGGCCGAATGGATGTGGCCGCACACCACGCCATCCAGCCCCTTGAGCCGCGCCGCCTCGGCCACCGCCTGTTCGAACCGGCCGATGAAGGCGACCGCGTTCTTCACACGCTTCTTGATGTGCGCCGAAATCGACCAGTAGGGCAGGCCCAGCAGACGCCGCAGCCGGTTGAAATGCACGTTCAGCTTCAGCAGCGCCTCGTAGCCAAGGTCCCCGGCCCAGGCCAGCCAGCGGTGATAGAGCACCACCGCATCGAATTCATCGCCATGACACACCAGCAGGCGCCGGCCATCAGCGGTGGTGTGGATGGCCTCCAGCGCAATCTCCACCCCGCCGAACGACAGGCCCGCGTACGGCCGCAGCATCTCGTCGTGATTGCCGGGGATATAGACAACCCGGGTGCCACGTGCCGCCAGCTTCAGCACGCGGCGCACCACGTCATTATGGCGGGCCGGCCAATACCAGCCGCGCTTCAGCTTCCAGCCATCGATGATGTCGCCCACCAGATACAGGGTTTCAGGCTGGATCGATTTCAGGAAATCCAGCAGCAGATCGGCATTGCAGCCGGGCGTGCCGAGGTGAATGTCGGAAATCCACACCGTGCGGTGCTTCAGCTTGCGCGCGGGCGGCGGCTCGTCATCGGTCTCGTGCAGGAAGGCCGGGCCAGCAGGAACGGGCCGCAACATGCCAGGCAACAATGGCTCGTGCAGATAGTCCGCAAGCGGCAAGGAAGCCATGGCCCAGTCCCCCGGTTGTCCTTGCCCGGACGCCTTAGAGCGCTTCGATGACAGGGGAATGGAGGTATCGTGTCAGCCGTGTTGCAATCGCGCCCGCTCCCAGCCAAGCGCATGGCCGACCATCTCGTCCAGATCATCGTGACGCGGCTGCCAGCCCAGCAGCGCGCGCGCGTTCGATTGCGCCACCAGCACGGCGGGGTCGCCGGCCCGGCGCGGGCCATCGCGGCGCGGGATGGGCTGGCCTGCCACACGCTCCAGCGCATCCAGCACCTCCAGCACCGACGCGCCACGGCCATAGCCCAGGTTGAGGCTGTGGAACTGCCCCGGATCGGCCAGGCAGGCGCGCAGCAGCAGGATGTGCGCATCAGCCAGATCGGCCACATGCACATAATCGCGCACGCCGGTGCCATCGGGTGTTGGCCAGTCGCGCCCGAAGATGGTGAAGGCCTCGCGCTGGCCGGTAAGCACGTGGCAGGCCAGCTCGATCAGATGATGCGGGTGGCGGCTGGCCTGCCCGGCGCGCAGCTGCGGATCGGCGCCAGCCACGTTGAAATAACGCGGGCACGCCACCGAGAAGCCGCGATGGGCCGCCACCATGTCGGCCAGCGCGCGTTCGGCAAAGGCCTTGGACCAGCCATAGGGATTGATCGGCGCAACGGCTGCGTTTTCAGCCAGCGGCCTGCCGTCTCCGTTGCCATAAACGGCAGCGGTGGAGGACAGCACGAACGCCCCCACCCCGCAGGCCAGCGCCGCTTCGGCCAGCGCAACCGTCTCGCTGAAATTCTCGCGATAATAAAGCGCCGGTTCGGCCACGCT
>JALOSK010000148.1 GCA_025458465.1 Sandarakinorhabdus sp.
GCCGGCTCGCTGACGCTGGCGCCGGGCCAGTCGGTGCTGGTGGTGGCCGGCATGCAGCTGCCGGTCAACCGCGGCGGCTTTGCCGATTCCAGCGCCACCTTCACCACCCGGCTGGGCGATGATCTGGCGCCGGAAGTGCAGACGCAGCTGGTCACCTCCCTCAGCTCGGCGGTTGATCAGGGCGCACCGCTCAACGTGGTCGGCGCGCCCGGCAGCGTGCCGGAACCGGCCAGCTGGGCCATGCTGATCGCCGGCTTCGGCCTGGTGGGCGCGATGGCGCGGCGGCGCCGGGCTGTTCACGCCTGACAAACAGAGCCGGGGCGGCCGGTGGCTGCCCCGGCCTTGTTCACGCCAGATCCCGTTTGAGCAGCCTGCCGAACAGCCACCAACTGCCAATCGCATAGAGCACGACGTTCAGGCCAACGACCATCGTCCAGAACTGCACGGGCGCAAATCCTTCGATGATGCCGAAGCGCGGGTTGGTCAGCACCTGGCTGAACCCGGCCATCATCAGCCCCAGCCAGCTGTAGGCCATTTGTACCTTGTGCGCTCTCAGATCAGCCGGCTGCCGGCCGCGCAGCCATTTGCGCAGCGCCCACATGCCGGTGATCAGCGAATAGAGGCTGACGAAGGCCAGGATGTGGAACGGCAGGAATTTGGTGTCCGGCCGGAAACTGGCCAGCGCACCGACGTTGCACACCAACATCGCCGGCACATAGATGCGGCCAGCCAGGGCATGGCCGGGCGTGCCCTGCCGGGCCAGCATCTGGTACAGGCCCAGCGGCATGGCAATGCAGGCAGCGGCGAGATGGGCGAGCAGCAGCGGGGACAGGTTGGCAAGCATCGAAGAACCTCCGTTGGCGGTTGACGCCCCGCTTGTGGCCAGCCGTCGATGCTTGCCGCAACACCGCTTTCGCCTATGATGCCAATTGCTTCGTCAATCCTGCCGGGAACGGATTCACGCTTCGTGGAATCGACACTCAGCCTCTCGCGCCAGACAGCACCGCCGCTGCGCCCGCTGATCGCTGGCAGCCTGTTTGCCGTTGTCGCCTGTGTGCTGGCCGGGCCGTTCGGCACGCTTGGCCTTGGGCTGCCCAGCCGGCTGATGTTCTGGCTGGTGCTGATCGGCTGGAACAGCGTGAAATGGTGGCTGTGGTATGGCTGGACCGGGCCGCGCACCACGGGTTGGCGCTCCGCACTGCTGGCGGCGGTGCTCGGCGCGCTGCTGCTCAACGCCACGCTGCCGCTGGAAATCGATCTGATGTTCCGCGCCATCGGCCGCCCGCAGGCGCTGCCATGGTTGGGCCTGTATCTCACGGCGCTGGTGGTGGCCGGTTCGATATCGGCGCTGATCGCGGTGCTGCGCGGTGGCCGCAGCGATGCGCCTGTCGCCCATCCGTCCCCCGCCTTGCCTCCCGCCGCCCCCGCCGCCAATTCCGCGCCTGCCATTCTGGCCCAGCGCGCCGGCCTGGCTGATTTGTCGGGCGTGCTGATGGTGACGGCGGAAGATCATTATCTGCGCCTTGTGCTGGCCGATGGCCCCGATGATTTCCGGCGTCCGCTGCTGCTGTTCCGGATGAGCGATGCCCTGCCGGAACTGGCCGCGCAGGACGGCCTGCAGGTGCACCGCAGCGCCTGGGTGGCACGCCGCTTCGTGACAGGCGCCCGGCGCGACGGCCGGCGCTGGCGGCTGCTGCTGGCTGACGGGACCGACCAGCCAGTCAGCGAGACCTTCCTGCCGGCCGTGCGCGCGGCGGGCTGGCTTCAGACGAAGCTGTAGGGATCGACGTCCACCACCACGCGCACGCTGGATGGCAGCGGCACGCGGCCCAGCCAGTCGCGCAGGGTGGCGGGCAAGGGCACGTCGCGGCGGGCCTGCACCAGCAGGCGATGCCGGTGCCGGCCGCGCAGCATGGCAAGGGGGGCGGGGGCCGGGCCCAGCACCATCAGGCCATCATCCTGCGGTGCGGCGGCGCCCAGCGCATCGGCGGCGGATTTCGCGGCGGCGGCATCTTCGGAACTGACGATCAACGCCGCCAGCCGCCCGAACGGCGGCAGCCCCAGATCGCGGCGGGCGGCGATTTCGGCGGCGAAGAAGCCTTCGGCATCGCCCTTGCCCAGCGCCTGCATCAGCGCCGCGGCCGGCTGGTGCGTCTGGATCAGCACGCGGCCCGGTTTCTGCCCGCGCCCGGCACGGCCCGATGCCTGCACGATCTGCTGCCAGCTGCGCTCACCAGCGCGCAGATCGCCGCCGGCCAGGCCCAGATCGGCATCCACCACGCCCACCAATGTGAGATCGGGGAAGTGATAGCCTTTCGTCACCATCTGGGTGCCGATGATGATGTCCACCTCGCCGCCTTCTACCGCCGCCACCAGCGCGGCGGCGCGCGCCGGGCTGGTGATCGTGTCGCTGGTGACGATGGCAGTGCGCGCCGCCGGGAACAGCCGCCGCACTTCTTCTGCAATGCGCTCCACGCCCGGCCCGCAGGCCACCAGGTGATCGGGTTCGCCGCATTCCGGGCAGGTTTCCGGCACCGGCATCTGGTGGCCGCAATGGTGGCAGGCCAGCCGTTTCGACAGGCGATGTTCCACCATCCAGGCGGTGCAGTTGGGGCACTGGATGCGGTGGCCGCAGGCCCGGCACAGGGTGAGCGGGGCATAGCCGCGCCGGTTGAGGAACAGCAGCGATTGCTCGCCCCTGGCCAGCGTGTCGGTCAACGCCGCGACCAGCACCGGGGACAGGAAACTGCCGCGCGCCGGCGGGTGGCGCGTCATGTCCACCAGGGTCACGTCGGGCAGTTCGGCGCCGCCATAGCGGCCGGGCAGATGCAGATGGGCATAGGTGCCGCGCTGTGCCAGCACCTGTGTTTCGATGGCCGGCGTTGCGGTGGCCAGCACCACGGGCAGGCCCTCCATGCGCGCCCCCTCCAACTTGGCACGCATCACCGCCACATCGCGGGCGTGATAATGCACGCCTTCCTCCTGCTTGAAGCTGGCTTCGTGGGCTTCATCGACGATGATGGTTTTCAGGTTCGCATAGGGCAGGAACAGCGCCGATCGCGCGCCCACCACCACACGCGCGCGGCCATCGGCGATGGCGGCCCAGGCGGCGCGGCGCTCGCTGGTTTTCAGATCGCTGTGCCAGGCCACCGGCTGGCAGCCGAAGCGCGCCGCAAAGCGTTCCAGCCACGGCGCGGTGAGCGCGATTTCCGGCACCATCACCAACGCCTGCCCGCCGCTTCGGATCGCCTGCGCCACGGCTTCGAAATACACCTCCGTCTTGCCCGAACCGGTCACGCCTTCCAGCAGGAAGGGCGCGAAGCGGCCGGCGTTCACGGCGGCCACCAGCGTGTCGGCCACGGCTTGCTGTTCGGCCGACAGTGCGGGCGGCGCGTGATCGGGATCGGGGATCGGCGGGCTGGCATCTCCAGAGACTTTTTCGGCGAGCAGCGTGCCGGCGTTCACCAGGCCGCGGATCACCGCATCCGAGACGCCGGCCATGCGGGCCAGATCGCGCGCCGTGCCCTGCCGGCCTTCCAGCTTCTCCAGCGCTTGCGCGCGCTCCGGTGTCAGGCGTTTCGGCACCGGGCCGCCCAGCCGATATTCGGTGAATTCGCGTGGCGAAAGGAACGCCACCGATGGCCACGCCATCCGCACCACCGATTGCAGCGGGGCGACATAATAATCCGCCGTCCATTCGATCAGGCGGCGCAAGGGCTTGGCCAGCGGCGGCAGATCGAGCCGGGCGGCGACGGGGCGCAGCCGTTCGGCCGGCACGTCTGGGGCCAGCAGTCGATCGCGTTCCCAAACGACGCCGATAATGCGCCGCGGACCCAGCGGCACCTCCACCGCATCGCCGGGCCCCAGCTTCATGCCGGCCGGCACGGCATAATCCAGCGCGCCCAGCCCGTGCTGGAAGGGGATGATGCGCACGCGCGAGGGGTTGGGGGAGGATGGGGCGGGGGTCACCATCCAACAGATAGGCAAGTCCGCCCCGCCATGCTAGGCGCGCCCCGCAAACGAAGAGGCCAGACCGCATGATCCCCCGCTATTCCCGTCCCGACATGGTTGCCATCTGGGAACCGGAAAGCCGCTTCCGCATCTGGTTCGAGATCGAGGCGCATGCCACCCAGAAGCTGGCTGATCTGGGCGTCGTGCCGCAAAGCGCCGCCAAGGCGCTGTGGGACTGGTGGGCCACCGGGCCCGCCATCGATGTTGCCGCCATCGATGCCATCGAAGCGGTGACCAAGCATGACGTGATCGCCTTCCTCGACTGGGTGGCGCAGCAAGTGGGGCCGGAAGCCCGCTTCATGCACCAGGGCATGACCAGCAGCGACGTGCTGGATACTTGCCTTGCCGTGCAGCTGGCCCGCGCGTCTGACATTCTTCTGGCCGACATGGATGCGCTGCTGGCCGCCATCAAGCGCCGCGCGCTGGAGCACAAGTTCACCCCCACCATGGGCCGCAGCCACGGCATCCACGCCGAACCGACCACCTTCGGCGTCAAGCTGGCGCAGGCCTACGCCGAGTTCGACCGCTGCCGCGCCCGGCTGGTGGCAGCCCGGACCGATATCGCCACCTGCGCGATTTCCGGCGCGGTGGGCACCTTTGCCAACGTCGATCCGCGCGTTGAGGACTATGTCGCCGAAAAGCTTGGCCTGACGCCGGAGCCGGTTTCCACCCAGGTCATCCCGCGCGATCGCCACGCCATGTTCTTCGCCACGCTGGGCGTCATCGCCAGCAGCATCGAGCGGCTGGCCACCGAAGTGCGCCACCTGCAGCGCACCGAAGTGCTGGAGGCGGAGGAATATTTCTCGCCCGGCCAGAAGGGTTCAAGCGCCATGCCGCACAAGCGCAACCCGGTGCTGACCGAAAATCTCACCGGCCTTGCCCGCATGGTGCGCTCCGCCGTGACCCCGGCGCTGGAAAATGTCGCGCTGTGGCACGAGCGGGATATCAGCCACAGCAGCGTCGAACGTTACATCGGCCCGGACGCCACCGTGACGCTGGACTTTGCGCTGAACCGGCTGACCGGCGTGATCGACAAGTTGCTCGTCTATCCGGACCGGATGGAGAAGAACCTCAACCGCATGGGCGGTCTGATCCATTCGCAGCGCGTGCTGCTGGCGCTCACCCAGGCCGGGCGCACCCGCGACGAGGCCTATCGGCTGGTGCAGAAGAATGCCATGCGGGTGTGGGAATCCGATGGCGCGCTGCAACTGCTTGATCTGCTGAAGGCCGACGCCGAGGTGACCGCCAGCCTGCCTGCCACCGAACTCGAAGCGCTGTTCGACCTTGGCTATCATTTCAAGCACGTCGACACGATCTTCACCCGCGTGTTCGGCGCCTGATCGCCTGCCGGCATTGACGCCACCCCTTCGCCCGCCCAAAGTCGCCGGCGGGAGTTTGGGGAGGCGGACACATGACAGAGGTGGGTATCCGGGCAAAAGCGGATATCGGGCTGGGCAGCTGGTTCAGCCGACGGGTGGTGCAGACGCCTGACCGGCCGGCGCTGACCTTCGAAGGGGAAACGCGCAGCTATCGCCAGATGGGCGATGCCATCGATCGCCTTGCGACGGCCTTGCGCGCCGGCGGGGTGTGCCGGGGAGACAGGGTGGGCTTCCTG
>JALOSK010000149.1 GCA_025458465.1 Sandarakinorhabdus sp.
CATCCTTCTGGCAGATCAGCGTGCCGCCCACGCTGTCCAGCTTGATCGGCAGGATGTGGCCGGGCGTGGGCGCGGCAAAGGCCACGCGCGCCTTGCCGCCGCCGTTGTGCGTGTAAACCGTGGTGAACAGGCTTTCGCCGGTGAGCAGCCGCTTGCCGGCCCCCATCAGCGCACCCATGAAACCGCCCTGCTGGCCGCCGCCGTCACCGAACACGGTGGTCATGCCGATGGCGGCATCCTTCCACACCATGGCGCCGGCTTCGGCCACGGCGCTTTCGCCGGGGTCCAGCTCGATCTCCACGAACTGCAGTTCGTGGCCCTTGATCTCGAAATCGATGTCATCGGCGATGCCGCGCGAACGGCTGTGCTGCCAGGGATTGGCCATGAAAATCTCTCCTCCGTTGATGCTGCCGCCGATGTAGGATGGCTGTATTGCTTTTCCAAGACGCGCCTGCCGCCGCGCTTGCGTCTTGCGACATGGCGGCTATCACGCTGGCATGACCAAGCCCCTGTTTGCCGCCATCCTGCTGTCAACCGCCGTGCCGGCCCTCTCGGCCGAAGCCGAAGACGCGCTGATCACCGTCACCGGCAAGGGGCTGGCCGATCTGCCGGGCGATGCCGCGCTGTCGCTGGTGGTGATTGATCGGGATCGCATCCTGAACAGCGGTTCCAACCGGCTGGAATCGGTGCTGGCCGACATCGCCGGGCAGCAGCAGTTCCGCCGGTCCGACAGCCGGTCCGCCAACGCCACGTCGCAAGGCATCACCCTGCGCGGGCTGGGCGGCAATGCGTCAAGCCGCGCGCTGCTGGTGCTGGACGGCGTACCGCAGGCCGATCCGTTCGGCGGCTGGGTGGCCTTCCCGGCCTTTGCCACCGGCCGGCTGGACCGTATCCGCATCACGCGCGGCGGCGGCACCGGTTACTGGGGCCCGGGCGCCCTTGCCGGCACCATCGAGCTGGAAAGCGTGGGCGCACAGGCCCTGACCCCGTTCACGGGCAACATCGCCTATGGCAGCCGCGACAGCCTGGATGCGCAAGGTTCGCTGGGCCTGACGCGCGACGGCGGTTTTGCCATGCTGTCTGCCGCCTACGGGCGCGGCGACGGCTTCATCCCCATCGTCGAACGCAATCGCGGCCCGGTGGACCGCGCCGCCCCCTATGAACAGGCCAGCGCCAATTTGCGCGTGGTGGTGAAGCTGGCGCCCGACACCGAAGCGCAGGTGACCGCCACCGCCTTCACCGACAGCCGCGAGCGCGGCTTCGATTTTTCGCGCAACACATCCGAAGGCGTCGATGGCGCGATCCGCCTCGTCGGCCGCGGGCGTTGGGGCTGGCAGGCGCTGGCCTATGTGCAGACGCGCAACTTCACATCGGATTTTGCCGCCATCAACGACAGCCGCACCACCGCCACGCAAACGCTGGACCAGTATGACACGCCGGCCAGCGGCTGGGGCGGCCGGCTGGAAATCGCGCCGCCCATCGGTGGCGGTGTCACCCTGCGGCTGGGTGCCGACACCCGGCAACTCACCGGCCAGACCAACGAGCTGTTCACCTATGTGGCGGGCAGCCCCACCCGCCAGCGCGAGGCCGGCGGGCGCACCGGCACCAGCGGCATCTTCGCCGATGCCAGCATCGAGGCCGGCATCCTCACCGCCACCGTGGCGGCCCGGCTGGACTGGTGGACGATCAGCAATGGTCGCCTGCTGGAAACCACGCTGGCCACGGGCGCGCCGTTCACCACGCTGCGCTTCGCCGATCGGTCGGGCGAGGAGTTCACCGGCCGCGCCGGGATCGCCGTGAAGGCCGCCGATTGGCTCACCCTGCGCACCGCGGCCTATCGCGGCTGGCGCCTGCCCACGCTGAATGAACTCTATCGCCCGTTCCGGGTTGGCCCCGATGCCACCGCCGCCAATGCCCTGCTCAACCCCGAACGCGTCACCGGGGTGGACGCCGGCTTCACCCTCAGCCCGGCAACAGGTGTGAGCATCGGCGTCACCGGTTTCTGGAACCGCATGGATGATACCATCGCCAACGTCACCATCGCGCGCGGGCCGGGCAGCTTCCCGGGCGTCGGCTTCGTGGGCGCCGCCGGCTTCTACCGTCAGCGCCAGAACCTGGATGCGCTGGAGGTGTGGGGCTGGGAAGTCGATGCCAGTGTGCGGCAGGGCCCCTTCACGCTGCGCGCCAGCCTGAGCCACGTTGATCCCACCATCCGCGCCACCGGCGCGGCAGCACCGCTGGATGGATTGCGCCCGGCGCAGACCCCGCGCACCTCGGTATCGGGCGGCGTGGATTATGCCGGCCGGCTGTTCACCGCATCGGCCACGGTGCGTCACATCGCCAGCCAGTTCGAAGATGATCTGAACAGCCGCAGCCTGGATGCAGCCACCATGGTCGATGCGCTGCTGGTGGTGCCGATCATCAAGGGCTTCGCCATCGAAGGCCGCGTGGAAAACCTGTTCGACGCAGAGGTGCAGGCGGCACTGTCGGGCACCGGCGTGGTGGAACGCGCCTTGCCGCGCACGCTGTGGGTGGGGGCGCGGGTGAACTTCTGAGGTGCGGCAAAGCCCGTATCGACGGGGGCGGGCGGGCGGCGGTAGGCTTTTCGCCACCATCGACCTGAAAGGCCACGCATGAGCCGATACAGCAAGGGTGCGATCTTCCTCCACTGGCTGATGGCGGTGATGATCATCGGCAATCTGGCCGGCGGCTTCCTGCATGATTTCATTCCGCGTGGCAGCCCGGAACGCACGCTGGTGATGGATCTGCACAAGAGCTTCGGGCTGACCATCATCGCGCTCACCCTGGTGCGGCTGGGCTGGCGGCTGGCCAATCCGCCGCCGCCGCTGCCAGCCTATTTCACCAGCGGCGAGCGCTTGCTGTCGAAAGCGGCGCACCTTGGCTTCTATGGCCTGATGCTGGCGCTGCCGCTTTCGGGCTGGGTGGCGGCAGACCGCAACGACCGGCCGCTGGCGTTTTTCTGGATGCCGGTGCCCAAGTTCGGGGTGGGCAAGGCCATGGGCAGCAGCGCCAACGAGATGCACGAACTGCTGGGCTGGGCGATGCTGGCGCTGCTGGCGCTGCACATCATCGGCATCATCAAGCACCTGGTGATGGACCGCGACAATCTGCTGCCGCGCATGGGCGTGGGCCGGCCCCGGGCTTGACGCTGCGGCCTCGGCCCGGCCACAGCATGGCCATGGCCGAGACAGTGAAGCTGCACGAAAGCTGGCGCGAACCGCTGGCAGGGGAATTCGCCAGCCCCCACATGGCGGCGTTGAAGGCGTTCCTGACCGCCGAGAAGGCCGCCGGCAAGGCCATCTTCCCCAAGGGCGGCGAGTGGTTCCGCGCGCTCGACCTGACGCCGCTGGACCAGGTGCGCGTGGTGATCCTGGGGCAGGACCCGTATCACGGCCCCGGCCAGGCACATGGGCTGGCCTTTTCGGTGCGTCCCGGCGTGCGGGTGCCGCCCAGCCTGGGTAACATCTACAAGGAACTGCAGGCCGATCTCGGCATCCCGCCGGCCCGGCATGGCTTTCTGGAGCACTGGGCGCGGCAGGGCGTGCTTTTGCTCAACACCAGCCTGACGGTGGAACAGGGCCAGGCCGCCAGCCACCAGGGCCGCGGCTGGGAACGCTTCACCGATGCGGTGATCCGTCTGGTGGCGGAGCGGGCGCAGCCTTGCGCCTTCCTGCTGTGGGGCAGCCATGCCCAGAAGAAGGCGGCGTTCGTCGATGCGACACGGCATCTGGTGCTGAAAGCCCCCCACCCCTCGCCCTTGTCGGCGCACAACGGCTTCTTCGGCTGTCGGCATTTTTCACGCACCAACCAGTGGCTGGAACAGCAGGGCAGCGCGCCCATCGACTGGGCGCTGCCGCCGGCGTGAGCCGGCCTTGCGGCCGGGGCCTCACGACAGCAGCCGCAGCAACAGCCACCCGCCATATGCCGCCATCAGCAACAGCGCTGACGCACGGTCCAGCCGCTGCCGCCCCAGCAGCAGGCCGGCCACCAGCATGGCGGCCAGCACCAGGGCCGGCAGATCCAGCGTGCGGGCGAGGCCAGCCGGCCCCGCATCGGCAATCGCCTGCACCGTGCCGGCCACGGCCAGCAGGTTGAACAGGCAACTGCCCAGCACATTGCCCACCACGATGTCGATCTGGCGGCGGCGCACGGCAATCACGGCGGTGGCCAGTTCCGGCAGGCAGGTGCCGAACGACAGCAGGGTGAGGCCCAGCACATCTTCACCGATCCCGGCCGCGCGGGCGACGCCGGTCGCGGCGTCCACCACGCGATCGGCCCCCGTCACCAGCGCGATCAAGCCGCCGCCCAGCATCAGGATCAGCACGGGCGCGCCTTGCTGGCGCCCGGCCACCAGTTGCGCTTCGCGTTCCTGCAGGGCGGCTTCATCAGGCGCCAGTTCGCCCGCCTCACGCGTGAAACCGATCGCCAGCCAGCCGGCCAGCAGCAGCACCAGCGCAATGCCGCCCGGCCGGGCCGGCACCGGCGCAAAGGACAGCGCCGCCAGCCCCGCCGCCGCCAGGATCACGGCCACGGCATCATTGCGGATCGCGCTGCGCCCGATCGCGAACGGCCGCAGCAGCGCTGCCAACGGCAGCACCAGCAGCAAATTGGCCAGACTGGCACCGATGGCATTGCCGAAGGCCAGCGCCGGCGCACCGGCCAGCGCGGCGCGCACGCCGGTCACCAGTTCCGGCGCCGAGGTGCCGAACCCCACGATCACCAGCCCGATCACCAGTGCCGACACACCCAGCCGCCGCGCCAGCGCCGCACCGCCGCGCACGACCAGCTGGCCGCCTGCCATCAACAGCAGCAGCCCAGCCAGCGCTTGCGCGACAAGGGGAAATGGGATCGCCATGGCCCGTGCAGACTGCCGCGACGCGCCATGCCGAGCAAGGCATGGGCGCGGGAACGCGGCGCTACGCTGGTGTCAGGCGCAGTTCGGGAACGCCGCGGGCGCGAGCCTCTGCATTGTAGCGGGCCAGTTCTTCGGCGGTGAGCGCCTGCAGGCGCGTCCGCACTTCATCCCATTGGCGGTCAAGGTCTGCCTTGCGCTGGAAGCGGCTGGCAGTCGGGCGGCCTTCGGCGCTGCCGGCGCCATAGCCACCGTCGCCCACCAGCGTGCCATAGAGCGCGGCATAGTGTGCGCTCAGGCCGGCGGGCTCGCCGATCTGGCCGGCCACGGGCAGCGGCACGATCGCGCCCTCCACGCCGCGCAGCGCAGTATCGAGCGCGGTGGCGGCGCTGGTGGCGGCGCCGGGCACGGCGGCCACGGCCTTGCG
>JALOSK010000150.1 GCA_025458465.1 Sandarakinorhabdus sp.
GCGGCGGTGATGGTGATGCGCATGGTGATCGTCCCCCAAAAAGACTGGAAGCCCAAGGCTACACGAAGCCGATGCTCTTGCGCAAATCGTCAAATCCGGGCTGGGCGCGGATCGGATCCAGCAACGGATCGTTGCGCAGATAGACCAACCCGGCGTCACGCGAGGCACGGGCGCGTTGCAACATCGCCAGCGCTGCCGGCCCGTCGTTCCACTGGGCCAGCACCTGGGCCTGCTGATAAAGGGCAAGATCGCCATGTTCGGCCTTCAGCCGGGCCAGCGCCGCGCTGGCGCCGGCGCCATCGCCCCGGCGGCGCAGCACGATGGCAAGCCCGGTCAGGGCAAACAGGCTGTTGGGTTCGGCACGGAAGGCCGCTTCGGCTGCGGCCAGATCATTCTGTGCCAGCCGCGTGAAACCGATGGCGGCCCGCGCCACGCCCATCTTGGGGTTGAGCGCCAACGCCTTTTCGATTGGCGCAATGGCCCCGGCATAATTGCGGGCGGCATATTCCACTTCCCCGGCCAGCCGGAAGGCGCGGGCATTCAGCGGATCCAGCGTGGTGGCGCGGGCAATCGCCTTGCGGGCGTCCTCAAACCGGCCAGTGCGGGCGCTGAACAGTGCGAAACGGCTCATGACGTCGGCATCGCCCTGGCCCAGTTCGGCCGATCGGTCGAATGGGCCACGCGCCGCCCGCGCATCCAGCTGCCCGTTGAACAGGGCAAAGCCCAGCGCGCTGTGGGCATCGGCCAGTTGCGGCGCCAGGCTCACCGCGCGGGTGGCTGCCGCAATCGCCTCGGCATAGATGTCGGCCCGCTGGGCGCCTTTGGTATGCTGGTTGCCGATCACCGACAGGGCGCGCGATCGGGCGGCATGGGCCGCACCATAGGCCGCATCCAGCCGCAGGGCCTCGTCAAACCGGGCCAGCGCGGCGCGATCCGTGCCTTCATCGGCGCCCATCGCGAACAGTTCACGGCCGCGCAGCAGCGCATCATAGGCCGCGACATTGCTGGTGCCGCCGATGGCCCTTGCCGCGCTGCCGGCGGTGGTTCCGGGTTCATCGGGGCTATCGCCGCCGATCTGCGCTTCCAGCGCGGTGGCCACGGCGCGGGCGATATCATCCTGCACGGCAAACACATCGGTGATCGGCCGCTCATACTGTTCGGACCACTGGCTGAACCCGGTGCGGCCATCGATCAGTTCCGCCGCGATGCGCAGCGACGTGTCCGATCGGCGCACGCTGCCATCCAGCAGCCAGGCCACGCCCAGTTGCCGGGCCATCTCGCGCGCGTCCGCACCGCGGGTGCGGAAGCGGTTGGACGATGCCTGCGCCGCGACCAGCAGGCCGGGATTGCGCGCCAGTTCCGCCCGCACCTCGGCCGCCAGCCCATCGGAAAAATAGGCCTGTTCCGGATCATTGCTGAGATTGGCGAAGGGCAGCACCGCAACACTGGCCGGCGCCGCTTCGGCCGCAGCGGGCGCCAGCCAGCCAGCCCGCCAAACCGCCACGCCGGCACCAGCGGCCGCCACCGCCGCCACGCCGCCGATCAGCAGGCCACGGCGGCTCGTTTGCGCCCCGCCGGCGGTGGCCAGCGACGAAGGCGAGGCCGGATCGGCACCATCGTGCAGGGCCGCCACCGCGCGCAGCATGGCATCGGCCGCCGGATCGCCGCGTTTCAGGCGGCTGCGGCTGATGTCGATCACCTGGAACTGGCCGAAACCCAGCGGCGGCATGCTGCCATCAAGGCTGAGCGGCACCAGACACTTGCGATCACGCCCGCGCGTCGCCTCATCATGAACCCAGTGCGAATTGATGCTGGTTTTCGACCACAGCACCACCACGGCGCGCGCGGTTTCCAGGGCATGGGCGGTGGTGGCGGCAAAGCGCTCGCCCCCTTCCAGCTTGCCGTCCCACCACACGGAAAAGCCGGCCGCCTCCAGCAACTGGATCACCGGCAGCGCGCGCTTGCGGTCGTCGCGCGAATAGCTCAGGAACACGGTTGTCGCGGTGTTGGTCTCGCCCGGCATTGCCACCCTCTTGCCCCCGGCCACCCTACGCGCGAACCCGTGCCGCAACAAGCCGGCGGCAGCCAGCCTGAACCGGCATTGGCCGCCGCAAGGCTATGGCGCGGGCAAGCGGATCACGCCGATCCCGTTCTCGATGGCGATGCGCGTGCCGAACGGCGCCGAAAGCCGTTGCAGGCGCTCCAGGATGCGCCGGGCCACGATGGGATCCGCAGCGCCGGGAACGCCCTTCGCCGCCCCCTTGGCCGCGACACCCAGATCAATCGGGTAGAGCCGGATCTCGCTCACATTGCCCTTCACGTACCGGCTGACGGCGATCACCGATTCATACAGGTTGGGATCGCCAAAGGACGATTCGCCGCGCGCCTGCAGCAGTTCTGGCGCCGTGACGCTGGCCGGATCGATGCCGAACTGCTCGTACATGTCGGCCGGCAAGGCATCGAGGGAGTTGTTCATCATGGCAAAATTGCCAAGCGAGTAGAAGATCGGCTTGCCCTTGTAGATCTCGATGCCGCGCAGCTGGTGCGGGCCATGGCCGACATAGGCATCGGCGCCGGCATCGATCACCTTGTGCGCAAATTCGACGGCAAAACGGGCCGGCACCTGGCTGGCGTTGCCGGGCTCGTGATTGTGCAGCGAAAAGGCCACGAAATTGCCATTCTGATGCGCCTGCCGAACCGCCAGCAGATTGGCCGCCTCGTCCCGCTGGTTGACGACATAACGGGTCTCCATCGGGGTGCTTGCATCGGCAACGGCTTCATAGCGCATGCCGGCAAGGCGCACCGGCGCGCCCTCACGCGCGCCGGCCAAGCGGGCCAGCACTGCCAGATCGGCCGCCGAAACCTGCCCGACCCGTTCAGTGCGCAATGTGTTCAGCCCCGGCCGGCCCGCCACCTCGCCCAGCGGATCGGCGGCGCGCGACATCGGCGTGAAGCTGGAACTGGCTGCAACCAGCGCAATGCGGCCGGCCGGCGCGTCGAGATAGCGTGGGGCGCGCGCCGCCGTCATGTTGCGACCGGAGCCGGCCGCCACCAGGCCGCCCTTCTGCAGGTGATCCAGTGTTTCCAGCAGCCCCTCTGCGCCCCAATCGGTGGTGTGATTGTTGGCATGGCTGACGATGTCGAACCCCATGCGCGCGAGGTCGGCAACCGTGGCCGGATCGCCCAGCATCCAGGTGCCGCCGGATTCCGCCTGCGGCGCACCCTTTGTGGCGTTCAGATGCAGCACCGTGGTCTCGAAATTGCCGAAGCTGATATCGGCATCGCGCAGGATCTTGACCATCGCGGGCGCGCGCGCTTCCAGCGTGGCCAGCAACGGCCGCAGATAGATGATGTCTCCCACCGCCGCGAAGGTGAAGCCATCTGCCACCGGCTGCGACGGCACCGGCCGGATGGCATCTGCCACCGGCTGGGCCATGGCAGGGGCCTGTGCGGGCGCCAGTGTGCCAAGGGCCAGCGCCACGCCAGCCGAAAATGCCCGCGCCCCGCGGCGGCCACGCGCGCGCTGGTCAGCAAAGTCTCCCGGCATCCCCATCCCTCCGCAGATCCAGCCGGCACCTTGCCGGCCGGCCCGCGCAAAGCTTATGCCGATGCCAAAGCCGTGGCCAAGACAATCATGCCAGGCCCGATGACCCGATGATTGCCTGTTCGCCACCTGTGGCTGCCGCGCTCCACCAAATGTGCCTGCTGCCATGGCCGCCGGCCGCGCCGCGGTGCTTGCCTTTTGATGGGGAATCCGCTTGAGTTGCGCCGAAATAAGCGCACCAGCGCGACACAAAATATTGTTATTGCAAGAAAAACACAGGGGACGTCATGAAAATCGCTGGATTGAGGGCCGTGGTTGGGGTGTTGCTTGCAACGGCTGCATGCGCCGTGCAGGCGCAGCCCCATGATCCGTCGCTGTGGTCGGGCTTGCACTATCGACAGGTCGGCCCGTGGCGCGGCGGCCGTGTCACCGCGGTCACCGGAATCCCCTCGCAGCCGCACGTCTTCCTGATGGGCACCACCGGCGGCGGCGTCTGGAAGACCACCGATGCCGGCCACAGCTGGACGAACATCTCTGACGGCAAGATTCCGCTCGGCTCGATGGGCGCGGTGGCGGTGGTGGAAGGCAATCCCGACATCATCTACGCCGGCACCGGATCATCCAAGATCCGCAGCAACGTCTCCATCGGGCGCGGCGTCTACAAGACGACGGATGGCGGCAAGACCTGGGCCTTCATCGGCCTGCGCGATGTCGGGCAGATTTCCACCATCCGCATCAATCCGAACAATCCGGATGAGGTGTTTGTTGCAGCAACCGGAAATCCCTTCAAATATTCGAAGGATCGCGGCGTCTATCGCACCCGGGACGGTGGCAAGACGTGGCAGAAGATCCTGTTCATCAACGAGACGCTGGGCGCGGCCGATCTGGAATTCCAGGCCGATGATCCCCGTGTCCTCTATGCCGCCATGTGGCACGGCATCCGCCACCCGTGGACCATCACCTCCGGCAGCACCGATGGCGGCCTCTACAAGTCGGTCGATGGCGGCGACAGCTGGACGAAGCTGGGCGGCGGCCTGCCCACCGGCCTGTTCGGGCGCGCCAACATCGGGGTGAGCGCGGCGGCCCCCAATCGGCTCTATGCGCTGATCGAGGCCAAGCCCGGCATGGGGCTCTACCGCTCCGAAGATCATGGCAAGAGCTGGTCGCTGGTCAATGGCGAGGGCCGGCTGACCACCCGCCCCTTCTATTACACCACGTTGGGCGTTGATCCCAACAATGCCGATGTCGTGTTCGTCGGCAACGAGGACTGGTTCAAGTCCACCGACGGCGGCAAGAGCTTCAGCGTCCAGCCGACACCGCATGGCGACAACCATGATGTGTGGATCAACCCGAAGAACAGCCAGATCATCGTGCAGTCCAACGATGGCGGCGCCAACGTGTCGCTGGATGGCGGCAAGACCTGGTCGGGACAGGCCAACCAGCCCACGGCCGAGATGTACCAGGTCGCGGTGGACGACCAGTTCCCCTATCGTATCTATGGCGCCCAGCAGGACAATACCACCGTGATCGTCCCGTCCCAGCCGCTGGGCGACGGGCAGGCCTTCCGCGTCGGCCCCGGCTGCGAAACCGGGCCGGTGGTGCCCAAGATCGATGATCCGATGATGGTGTGGGGCGGCTGCAAGGGCCAATTCAGCCGGCTTGATCTGCGCACCAACCAGAACGAGCAGCAATACTGGATCGGCAGCGAATCCCTGTATGGCACCCACCCGAAGAACCTGCGCTTCCGC
>JALOSK010000151.1 GCA_025458465.1 Sandarakinorhabdus sp.
CACGCCGCCCAGGTTGCGGCCCAGTCCGCCGGCCAGCAGTTGTTCGGTGGGCGCGCCAATCGTGTGCGCCAGCCGCTTTATGATGGCGGGATCATAATGCGCCTCACGGGCCTGAAGATGATCCAGCCAGCGTTTGAAGGCCGTCTGGCCATTCTCTCGGCCCAGCCGTTCGATGGCGCCGCCGGGCAGGGGCAGCGCCTGCGTCCAGGGCCTTGATTTGGGCGCCACGCGGCGCATCACATCCTCGGCCAGCACGCGATAGGTGGTGATCTTGCCGCCCACCACCGTGATCGCGTTGATTCCGGGGTGCGTGACCAGCCGATAATCGCGCGTCGTCTCGCGATCACCCTTGCCAGCTTCCAGCACCAGCGGGCGCACCCCGGCAAAGCGGTGCACCACGTCGGCCGGCGACAGCGGCCGCGCCAGATAGCGGTTGGCGGCGCCCAGCAGATAGTCCACCTCGGCATCGGTCACGCTGGCGTCTTCGGGGCGCTGCACATCGGTTTCGGTGGTGCCGATCAGGGAATAGTCGCGCTCATAAGGCAGCACGAACACGATGCGGCCATCGGGCTGTTGCAGCATGAAGGCGTCCCGGCCCATGTGCACGCGCCGCGTCACGATGTGGCTGCCCTGCACCAGCCGCAGCGGCGGCGCATCATTCAGGCCCATCACCCGGCGGGCCACATCCTCTGCCCACGGGCCGGCCGCGTTGATCAACTGCCGGGCTGCCAGCCGCCGGCCATCGCCGCATACCAGTTGCCACAGCCCATCGCGGTGATCGGCACGGGCAACCGGCGTGCGCGGCAGCACCAGCGTCCCGCGCGCGGCGGCATCCTTCAGATTTTCGATCACCAGCCGGGCATCGTCCACCCAGCCGTCCCAATAACGGAACGCGGTGCGATATTCGGCTTTCAGCGCCCGGCCGGCGCGTTCCTGCCGCAGATCGATGCGCGCCGATCCCGGCACCACCACACGATGGGCAAGATGATCATAGAGGAAGGTGCCCAGCCGCAGCTGCCAGGCCGGCCGCATGCCGGGCGCATGCGGCAGCACGAAAGGCTGCGGCCAGCTGATGTGCGGCGCGATGTCCAGCAGCACCTCGCGTTCCGCCAGCGCCTTGCGCACCAGGCCGAAGGCGAAGAATTCCAGATACCGCAGGCCGCCGTGGATGAGCTTGGTGGAGGCCGAGGAGGTGGCGCCGCCCACATCGCCGGCATCCAGGATCACCACCGACAGGCCGCGCCCGGCAGCATCACGGGCGATGCCGGCGCCGTTGATCCCGGCGCCGATGATGGCCACATCGAAAATCTTGTCGCTCACGCCTGCTTCCCTATCCGGCTTCGCCGTCCTAGGAAAGGCGACATGACCGACACGCTGCTGCTGGTGCTGGACGCAGGCACCACTTCCACCCGCGCCATCGCCTTCTCGCCTGCAGGCGCGTTCGTGGCGAGCGCCGCGCGCCCCATCACCCAGCATTATCCGGCCAGCGGCTGGGTGGAGCATGACGCCGACGAGATACTGACCCTGTCGCGCGCCGTGCTGGAAGAGGTGGCGGCGCAGGTTGGCCCGGCGCGCATCGCCGCCATCGGCATCACCAACCAGCGCGAGACCATCTGTTTCTGGGACCGCACCACGGGTGAGCCGCTGGCCCGCGCCATCGTCTGGCAGGATCGCCGCACGGCAGACATTTGCGCCGCCCTGAAGCCGCACGAACCGTCCGTGCAGGCGCGCACCGGCTTGTTGCTCGATCCTTATTTCTCCGCGACGAAGATCCGCTGGGCGCTGGACAACTGGCCAACGGTGGCCGGCGCGGCGCGCACCGGGCGCCTGGCGGTGGGCACGGTGGAAAGCTGGCTGGTGTGGCATCTTTCGGGCGGGAAGGCCCACATCAGCGATGCCACCAACGCCAGCCGCACGTTGCTGATGGACCTCGCCGCATGTCAGTGGGATCCGGATCTGATCGAACTGTTCGGCGTGCCGGCCGGCGCGCTGCCGGCCATCACCGATTGCGCTGGCATGCTGGCCATGACGACGGTGGCCGGGCGATCCATCCCCATCACCGGCATGGCTGGCGATCAGCAGGCCGCAGCGATCGGCCAGGGCTGCCTTGCTGCCGGCGCGCTGAAGGCCACCTATGGCACCGGCTGCTTCCTGCTGGCCCACGCTGGCGCGGTGCCGCCCGTGTCCCGCAACCGCCTGCTCGCCACCGTGGCATGGCGGCTGGACGGCACACCGGCCTATGCGCTGGAAGGGGCGATCTTCGTGGCGGGTGCGGCCGTGCAGTGGCTGCGCGACGGGCTGGGCCTGATTGCCGACAGCGCCGAAACCGAGGCAATGGCCCAATCCGTGCCCGACAATGGCGGTGTGCAGTTCGTGCCGGCGCTGGCCGGGCTGGGCGCGCCGCACTGGGCGCCCGAGGCGCGCGGGCTGATCTGCGGGCTTTCGGGTGGCACCACGCGCGCCCACATCGTGCGCGCCACGCTGGAGGCGCAGGGCCAGCAGACGGCCGATCTGGTCGATGCACTGGCCGCCGATGGCGTGCCCGCCGCCCGCCTGCGGGTTGATGGCGGCATGGTGGCCAACAACTGGCTGTGCCAGGATCTGGCCGACAGTCTGGGCCTGGCGGTCGAACGGCCGCGCGTGATCGAGACGACGGCGCTGGGGGCGGCCATGCTGGCCGGGGTTGGCGCGGGCCTGTTTGCCGATCTCAACGCTGCTGCCGCCGCCATGGCCGGCGTTGATCGCAGCTTCCATCCGGCCATCGATGCCGCTGCCCGGGCTGGCCGCCGGGCCCAGTGGCAGGCGGCCGTGCGCAAGGTGCTGGCATGACGCTCACGCCACTGGCTGGCCTGGCCCTGGTCGCCGCGCTGTCGCTGGTGCTGGGCGGGCTGTGGCTGTGGCGCCAGCCCGGTGGCAACCGCACCAAGGCGGTACTGATGATGGTGGCGGGGCTGGTGGTGGCCTTCAACGCCTGGGTGAACAGCCTGCCGGTTCCGGCCTGAGGGCAAATCGGTCGCGCCTGCGACAATCAACGGTTTGCGCTTTGCCGCCGCTGCCATAGTCTGCCCCACGCATTCTGGGGAGGATGGCATGAAGCGCATGATGAAATCGGCTGCGGTGTTGCTGGCAGGCACGATGATGGCCGGGCTGGCGGTATCCGGCGGGCCGGGCAGCGGGGTGCGCGGGGTTGATGCGCAGCGGCTGGTCAATGCCCGCAACGAACCCGGCAACTGGATGACGCATGGCGGCACCTATGCCGAACAGCGCTTTGCCGATCTGTCCCAGATCACGGCCGAAAACGTGGGGCAACTGGGCCTGGCCTGGTATGCCGATCTGCCGACCAATCGCGGCCAGGAAGCCACGCCGATCGTGGTGGATGGCACGATGTACACCACCACCAGCTGGTCCAACGTGATGGCGCTGGATGCCGTTACCGGCAAGGTGAAGTGGCATTATGATCCGCAGGTGGACAAGGCGCGCGGCCACAGCGCCTGCTGCGATGTCGTCAACCGCGGCGTTGCGGTGTGGAATGGCCTGGTGTTCGTCGCGGCGCTGGATGGACGGCTGATCGCGCTGGATGCCAACACCGGCAAGGTGAAATGGTCCACCCAAACCTTCACCGATCCCACCAAGCCCTACACCATCACCGGGGCGCCGCGCGTGGTGAAGGGCATGGTGATCATCGGCAATGGCGGCGCTGAACTGGGCGTGCGCGGTTACGTGACCGCCTATGACGCCAGCACCGGCAAGAAGAAGTGGCGCTTCTTCACGGTGCCGGGCAACCCGGCCAACGGCCCCGATGGCGAGGCATCAGACAGCGTGCTGGCCGGCAAGGCCGGGCCGACGTGGCATGGCGAATATTGGAAGGGCGGGGCCGGCGGCACCGCCTGGGATGCCATCGTCTATGATCAGGAGCTTGATCAGCTGTATATCGGCGTTGGCAACGGGTCCCCTTGGAATCACATGATCCGTTCCGAAGGCAAGGGGGACAATCTGTTCCTGTCCTCGGTGCTGGCGCTGAAGCCGGATACCGGCGAGTATCTCTGGCATTACCAGACAACGCCTGGCGAGACGTGGGATTATACCGCGACCCAGCCGATCATCCTTTCCACCCTGATGATCGAAGGCCGCCCGCGCAAGGTGCTGATGCAGGCGCCGAAAAATGGCTTCTTCTATGTGATCGATCGCGAGGGCGGCCAGCTGATCTCGGCCAAGGGCTTTGCGACGCAAACCTGGGCCACGGGCGTTGACCTGAAGACTGGCCGCCCCATCGAAAATCCGGAAGCGCGTTATCTGAAGGCCGGCTCGCTGGTGATGCCGTCGCCGCTGGGCGCCCACAACTGGCATCCGATGAGCTTCTCTCCGCGCACCGGGCTGGTGTATCTGCCGGCGCAGGAATTGCCGCAGCTTTACCAGAACGAGCCCGGCTTCGAGCGCCGCGAAGGCGCGTGGAACCTTGGCATCGTGCTCGATCCCGGAACCGTGCCGGATGACCGGGCGCAGTTCAAGGCGATCAAATCGGCGCTGAAGGGCAAGCTGATCGCGTGGGATCCGGTGGCGCAGAAACCGGCATGGGAAATCACCTATGATGGCCCGTGGAACGGTGGCACGCTGGCCACGGCGGGCAATCTGGTGTTCCAGGGCAATGGCGTGGGCGATTTCCAGGCCTTCAACGCCAGCACCGGCGACAAATTGTGGAGCTTCAATGCGCAGACCGGCATCATCGCGCCGCCGGTGAGCTACAGCGTCAACGGTCAGCAATATGTGGCGGTGATGGCCGGCTATGGCGGCGCCTATCCACTCACCAGCGCCTTCGAAGACCCGCGCGAGGCGCGCAACGGCCGCGTGCTGGTGTTCAAGCTGGGTGGCAAGCGCCAGTTGCCGAAGGCGACGCAGCCGGTGTTCGCCGCCGCCAATCCGCCCGGCGATGCCTTCACACCGGCGCAGGTGACCGAAGGCGCCCGCATCTATGCAACCAATTGCGCCTTCTGCCACGGCCCTGATGCCTATTCGTCCGGCATCCTGCCCGATCTGCGGCGTTCGGCCGTGCTTGCCGATGCCGATGCGTGGAAGGCCGTCGTGCATGATGGTGCGCTGAAGGCCAACGGCATGATCGCCTTCAGCCGCTGGTACACGCCGGCACAGGTGGAAGCGGTGCGCGCCTATGTGGGGCAGCAGGCCAAGAAGCTGCAGGCGCAGGAAGCCGCCGGCGGCAAGTGAGCAATAAGGGGCCGG
>JALOSK010000374.1 GCA_025458465.1 Sandarakinorhabdus sp.
GGCGCACGCGCAGCGCCATGGCGATTTCCTCCACAGCGGCATTGCCGGCGCGTTCGCCGATGCCGTTCACCGTGGCTTCCACCTGGCGCGCGCCGGCCATCACCGCGGCCAGCGTGTTGGCCACAGCGAGGCCCAGATCATTGTGGCAATGCGTGGAAAAGATCGCCTGGTCGGCATTGGGCACGCGGGTGATCACGTCGCGGAACATGGCGCCATAGGTTTCGGGCGTCGCATATCCCACGGTGTCGGGCAGGTTGATGGTGGTGGCGCCGGCCAGAATCGCGGTTTCCACCGCACGGCACAGGAAATCCGGGTCGCTGCGGGTTGCGTCTTCGGCCGACCATTCGACATCGCCGCACAGGTTGCGGGCCAGCCCGACCGAAAAGCGGATGGCCTCCAACACCTCTTCGGGTGACTTGTTCAGCTTGACCGCCATGTGCAGCGGCGATGTGGCGATGAAGGTGTGGATGCGCGGCGCGCGCGCGCCCTTCAGCGCCGCCCAGGCGCGTTCGTTCGAAATCGCCTTCCGATGCAATGGCAAAGCCGGCTTCGATGATGTCCACCCCCAGCGCTTCGAGCTGGGCTGCGACCTTCAGCTTTTCTTCCAGGTTCATCGAACAGCCGGGCGACTGTTCGCCGTCACGCAAGGTGGTATCGAAAATGCGGATATGGTTGGTCATGGCATTGGCCTGCAGGTCTGGAGTGTGGTGATGATGGCAAATCCCCTCAAGGCGCGCAGCCGGGGGGATGCCCCACAGCCCGCATCACGCCCGAGGGCGCGTAAGTCGCAGAAGGGCCAGCCGACAGAACATGGCGCGTGCATATCGCGAAACCGGGGTGGCGCGCAAGCCGCCCAGCGATAAGCGGCCAAACCCCGCCCAAATCCCGGCTTGCATGGCCGGCGATTGCCGGGCTTGATGTCGTCCATGGCAGGTTTCATCACCGGGGCCGACATTGGTTCGGCGATCCAGCTGGCGGTGGCGCCGGTGTTCCTGCTCACCGCCACGGGCGCCATGCTCAACGTGATGGTGACGCGGCTGGGCCGGGTGGTGGACCGCGCCCGCCATCTGGAAGAACATCTGGCCGGGTACAGCGCCGCGCGGCGGGCACTGGCCCAGGCGGATCTGGCGGTGCTGGGCCGGCGCATGGCGGCGGCCAACTGGGCGGTGGCGTTCAGCACCGGGGCGGCGCTGCTGGTGTGCATGGTGGTGGGGCTGTTGTTCTTCGAAGAACAGACAGGGCTGCCGCTGGGCGGCTTCATCGCCTGGCTGTTCATCGCGGCCACCGCGCTGCTCACCTGCGGGCTGCTGCTGTTCCTGTGGGAGGTGCAACTGGCGCTGCGCAGGCGCAGCGTGCGGGTGCGCGCTGGCGAGATGATCGGCGAAAAGGGATAGGGCGGCCTGTCGGGGCCGCCCCGTTGCGCCTGACGCGATCAGTTGCGGGCCTTGTCGACCAGCTTGTTCTTGGCAATCCACGGCATCATGCCGCGCAGCCTGGCGCCGGTTTCCTCGATCGGGTGGGCGTTCTGCAGCTTGCGCGCCGCCTTCAGTTCCGGATTGCCTACGCGATTGTCGAGGATGAAGCGCTGCACAAAGCGGCCCTGCTGGATATCGGCCAGCACGCGCTTCATTTCGGCCTTGGTTTCATCGGTGATGATGCGCGGGCCCGTGTGATAATCGCCATATTCGGCGGTGTTGGAGATGGAATAGCGCATGTTGGCGATGCCGCCTTCATACATCAGATCAACGATCAGCTTCACTTCGTGCAGGCATTCGAAATAGGCCATTTCGGGGGCATAGCCCGCTTCCACCAGCGTTTCGAACCCGGCCATGATCAGGTGCGAAAGCCCGCCGCACAGCACCGCCTGTTCGCCGAACAGGTCGGTCTCGCACTCTTCCTTGAAGGTGGTTTCAATCACGCCGGAACGGCCGCCGCCGATGGCCGACGCATAGGACAGCGCCACATCATGGGCGTTGCCGCTGGCATCCTGGTGGATGGCGATCAGGCAGGGCACGCCGCCGCCCTTCTGATACTCGCTGCGCACCGTGTGGCCGGGGCCCTTGGGCGCGATCATGAACACGTCGATATCGGCGCGCGGCTCGATCAGGCCGAAATGCACGTTCAACCCGTGGGCGAAGGCCAGCGCGGCACCGGGCTTCATGTTGGGGCCCAGATCCTCGGCATAGATGGCGGCCTGGTGCTCATCGGGCGCCAGCACCATGATGACATCGGCCCAGGCCGCGGCTTCGGCGTTGGACAGCACCTTGAAACCGGCGCCCTGCGCCTTGGCGGCGGTCGCCGAACCGGGGCGCAGGGCAATCGCCACCTCGGCCACGCCCGAATCGCGCAGATTCTGGGCATGGGCATGGCCCTGGCTGCCATAGCCGACGATGGCGACCTTCCTGCCCTTGATCAGGCCGATATCGGCATCGGCATCATAGTAAACGCGCATGTGATCTTCCTTGGCTGGCCCCGCGGCTGCGGAGCACGGGGTTAGATGGCCGTCGCCCCGCGGGCGATG
>JALOSK010000152.1 GCA_025458465.1 Sandarakinorhabdus sp.
CAGCGATGCGCGCGGAATGCGGGTGGCGCTGTAGCGGCGCAGGGCGCTGTCCACATCGGCAGACGCCGTGAAGGCGCGGGCCAGGATCACGCCATCCTCGATGGCGCTCGAAGCGCCCTGGCCCATGTAGGGCAGCATCGGGTGGGCGGCATCGCCCAGCAGGGCCGTGCGTCCGGCCACCCAATTGCCAAGCGGCTGGCGGGTGAACAGGCCCCAGCGGAACAGATTGTCATCCGGCAGCGCTGCAATCAGCGTCTGCACATAGGGGGCAAAATTGGCGAAGCTGGCGGCCAGTTCGGTCACGCTGGCACGGGCGTTCCAGCTTTCTTCCGCCCAGGTCGCGCTTTGCGTCAGCGCCACGACATTGACCAGATCGCGGCCGCGCACCGGATAGCTGACGATGTTGCGGCCGGAACCCAGATGATTGATGTTGAACGGCGCGCTGGCTTCGTCTGGCAAGCGGCTGGCCGGCACCAGTGCGCGCCAGGCGACATGCTGGCTGAACATCGGGGGATCGGCCTCAAACAACTGGTCGCGCACAACCGATCGCAGGCCATCGGCGGCAATCACGCAATCGGCCGCGACTTGGCGGCCATCGGCAAAATGCAGCGTCGCGCCGTCACGTCGGCTGTCGATGCGGGACAGCGCCGCGCCCAGCACCATATCCTCCGGTGCCAGTCTGGCCGCCAGCGCGGCCACCAGATCGGCACGGTGCAGCTGCAGATAGGGCGCGCCATGGGTCTGCCGCGTGTGGCGGCGGTCGATGGCCTGCAACAGAGCGCCGCTGTGGCCATGGCACAGGCGTTGTTCCAGCGGTTCATTCGCTGTGCCCGCCAGAAACTCACCGAGGCCCAGCCACTGCAGGCCATGGACGGCATTGGGCGACAGCGAAATGCCGGCGCCCACGTCTTCAAACGCTGCGGCGCGTTCGTGGATGACCGGGCGGAACCCAGCCTTTTTCAGCGCCAGCGCCGCAACCAGTCCGCCGATGCCGCCACCAACGATCGCGATGCGCGTGCCAGGATCGATCACAGGCCCAACGCTCCCGGATTGCAGATATTGTCGGGATCGAGCTGGTGCTTCAGCGCGCGCAGCAGTTCACCGCGACCCTCTTCATGGCGCTGCTGATAGGGGTAGAGCCGGCCGATCTGGAAATGACTGGCGCGATGATCGGCCATCAGCGCCACCAGCTGATCGACACTCTCCTGTACCAGCGCGCGCGCCTCGGGGTTTTCGGCATGGCGCGGCAGGCTGGCCCGCAGCCAGCCGGGTGTGCGGCGTTCGTGGAACAGGCGCAGACTGTCGGCCCAATAGAAGACCGGTTCGTAAAGGATGCCGATGCCGGCCACCACGGCGAAGAATTCCGCCACCGTTACGCCACGCGCCGCCAGCGCCTGGGCACGCGCCGCCTTCCATTGGACATAGGCCAGGTGAAAATCCGCCACCTGCGACCAGGCGAACAGGCCGTGGATTGGCAGCATGCGCCGGCCATCGGGATGCGTGACCGGCAGATCGGGGAAGGGATTCGCCCGTGTCGCCAGCGGCACGGTGTTGACGATCTCCGCGCAATCGCCAGCCAGCCGCCGGATGGCCCGCAGCCGGCTGCGGCGTTCGTCCGCATCGCGGGCCTCCACCACAAAATGCAGTGTATACAGCGCCTTGTCCAGAAAGCCGCGCCCGGCCAGGGCCACATGCGCCATGCGCCGCACCGCCGTCAGCGGATTGCCCGAGACCAGCCCGATCCCGGCCAGTGCCTTCAGATCAGCCCATAACCGCGGCGGACCGGCATTCTGGCGCGCGACCTCGGCATCCATCGCGATGATCTCGCTGGCCAGGCGCTGTTCGGCCACGCTGCGCAGCAGGGCGCACATCTGGCCGAAATCATTGCTGGCAAACGACAATCCATCCACCAGCGCCGGGCGCGGCTCGACTTCCAGTGTGACCGCCGTCTTGATACCCAGCGCGCCGCAATCATGGGCGAACAGCCCGGTCAGATCCGGGCCGAAGGCGCGATTGAACGGATGGTCACAGCCAGCGCCGTCGGACCCGGTGTGGATGACGGCGCCTGTGCCGGTGACGATCTCGAAGCTTTTCACGCTGTTGGCGGAAGCGCCGACATCGCCCGAACCAAAGGTGACCGAGCCGTTGCTGAGCGAGCCGCCGATGGTCGCCGTGCCGCCCGACATCGGCCCCCAGAAGCGGCTGCGCAGTCCATGGCGTGCCAGTTCCGTATCGAGCTGCGCCCAGGTGCAGCCAGCTTCAACCGTGACATGCCCATCCACCCGGTTGACCGAACGGATGGCGTTCAGACGGCTGAAATCCACCACGATGGCGGCCCGCGTTTCTGGCGGAAATGCCCGCGAATAGGACATGCCGCCGCCGCGCGGATACAACGCCAGCCGGCGGTCTTTCGCAAATTGCACCAGGGCGGCCATCTGGGCCGTGCGGCCAGGCCGCGCCACCGCCAGCGGTATGGCGCCTTCGGTCATCAGATCCTGGCTGTGAAACGCCAGCGTGTCGGCATCGTTGGCCACAGCATCGGGGCCGAGCAGCGCGATCAGCGCCGGCATGCAGCCTTCTGGGTCGTCCGCGCGGCTGTCGATCGGGCCTGTTGCGTGCATCCCACTCTCTCACCGAAACGGCCAGCCAATGACGAGCCGCGATGCTGGCTCTCTCCGACAGGCGGAGAATTCGCGCACGCGCCGGGCACTGATCACGCCGCCCTGTATCGAAACGCCATGGATCGTGCGACCGACTCTCCGGCCGTGAACTACACAGCGCCCAGCCAGACGGTGGCGGGGGGCTGGTTTCTGGTCGCCGTGCTTTCGGTGGCTTCCGTGGTCAGTTACATCGATCGCCAGATCATCAATCTGCTGGTTGAACCGATGAAGCAGGATCTGGGCATTTCCGATCTTCAGATCAGCCTGTTGCAGGGCTTTTCCTTTGCGCTCTTCTATGCCGTGATGGCGCTGCCGCTGGCCTGGGTGGCTGATACGCAAAACCGCAAATGGGTGGTGATCGGCGGCGTGATCTTCTGGTCTGCCGCCAGCTTCTCCACTGGTTTGGCGACCAGTTTTGCGCTGCTGTTTGCCGCCCGCATGGCGGTGGGCGTGGGCGAGGCGACGCTGGCCCCGGCTGGCACCTCGATGATCAGCGATTGTTTCCGGCAGGAAAATCTGCCGGCCGCTGTCGGTGTCTTCACCGGGTCGGGCTTTGTTGGCTCCGGGCTGGCCTTGCTTGTCGGCGGCTATGTCATCAATGCGCTCACTCTGGCCGGGCCGTTTGCGATTCTGGGACGAAGTTTTCAGCCCTGGCAGGTCACGTTCATGGCTGTTACCCTGCTCAGCATTCCGGTGCTGCTGCTGCTTGCACTGGTACGCGAACCGGTGCGCCGCGATGGCAATCGCACCATCGCGGTGGACGACGCGCCATCGCGGCTGGAAGTAATCAGCTTCCTGAAGGCCAATCTGCAGCTGATTGGTCTGCTGGCGCTGGGGCTGGCCTGTCTGGTCGCCGCGCAATTTGGCATTGGCGCCTGGACCCCCAGCTTCCTGATCCGCGTGCATGGCTGGACCCAGTTGCAGGTGGGCCAGTGGTTTGGCCCCATCGTGATGGCCGGCGGCCTTGCCGGGGTGGTGGGTGGCGGATTTGCCGCCCAGGCGCTGGCCAAGCGCGGCGTGGTGGATGCCAGCCTGCGGGTGACCATCGCGGCCAGCCTGATGGCGGTGCCCTTTGCCATCGCCTTTCCGCTGGTCAGCAGCGTCGGGCTGTCGCTGGCGCTGCTGGCGGCCGTGCTGGTGCTGGGCACGGTGCCGTTTGGCGCCGGTGTGTCGATCTTCCCGTCGATCACGCCCAACCGCTTCCGTGCCCAGGTGCTGGCGCTTTATCTGCTCATCGCCAATCTGGTGGGGTATAGTTTAGGCCCGACCGTGATCGCTTGGTTCACCGACAGCGTTTTCGGCGATCCGCTGGCCATCGGCCGTTCGCTGGCGATCGCGCCGGCTGCCACGCTGCTGGCCGGCTGCCTGCTGTTGGCCCTGTGCTTGAAGCCCTATCGCCAGTCCCTGGCGCAGCGCGCGATGTCCAGCCTGGCGGCCGCAGCGTGAGCGGGATGACCGTGCCAATCGCCACCGAAGCCCGCCGCGTTGCGGTTGATGATGTCGAGATCCATTGCGAGATCACTGGGAGCGGCCCTGATCTGTTTCTGGTGGCCGGGCTGGGCGGGCGCGGGTTGTTCTGGGCCAATCAGGTGCAGGCGCTGGCCCGGCACTTCCGGGTGATCACCCATGATCATCGCGGCTGCGGCCTGAGCAGCCCGGGCAAGGCCGTGCACGGCGCCGAGCATATGGCCGATGATCTGTTGGCCCTGATGGATGCGCTGGGTGTGGCGCGCGGCCATTTCATCGGCCATTCGACCGGCGGCGCCATCTGCCAGCATGTGGCGCTGAAAGCACCACAGCGGGTGGACCGGCTGGTGTTGAGCTGCAGCTGGGCCGGGCCGGATGAATATTTTGTCCAGCTGTTCCGCGCGCGGCGGGAAATCCTGATCAATTGTGGCCCGGCGGCCTATTTCACCATGGGCACCTATCTGGCTATGCCCAGCTCGCACCTGCAGCCGCAGATGAAGAGCAGCCGCGGCTTCATCGAAGAGCGCATGGCCGCCTATCCGGGGCTGGAAGTGGAGTTGTCGCGGCTGGCCGCCGTGACCGCGCACGATCTGCGCAGCGCCGTTGGCCGCATCACGGCACCCACCTTGTGCATCGGCGCCGTTGATGATCAGCTGACACCGCCTGGCTTTACCCAGGAGCTCGCAGCGCTGATCCCTGGCGCCGAGCTGCATCTGTTGCCGCGCGGTGGCCATTTCTGCCCCATCGTGTCTACCGACGCCTATAATGCCCGCATCCTGGCGTTCCTGGGGGGCACGTCATGAGCGATCCCGGCACCAAGTTGAAATCAGTCGTCGTGGGTCCTGGCGAAGGCCGGTCCTATTGGCAGCCGCTGCCGTCGCGCGGCTATGTCGATGTCAATCTGACGCCCGACAACATGCCCTATGACAGTTTTTCCAGCGGCACCCAGCTGCTGCCACCGGGCTGCATGGTGCGCGAACATGGCCACCGACAGAACCACGAACTCGTGTTCATCTATGAAGGCGAGGGCGAGGTGGAGATTGATGGCGCGGTGTCCGCGATCGTGCCCGGCACCACCGTGCTGTTCGCCCGCAACTGCAATTGGTTTCACGCCATCGGCCGCCCGCGCCGGCCCGGCGAGGCCATGCCCGATGCCTTTGATCGCCCCGCCGACGTGCAGGCGGTGATGGACCGGATGCGGTTTCTGCCGCCACGGACGGCTGGGTGATGCTGGTCATCCGCCAATCCGAAGTGGAACGCCTGCTGCCGGTGGGCGATTGTGTGGCGGTCATGCGCGGCGCCATGCTGGCCACCTCGGCGCGGGCGGTCACGCTGCCGCTGCGCCAATATCTGGCCGTGCCAGCGGCCGATGGCGAGCCGGCTGGCAGCCTCGCCATGATGCCCGGCACGCTGGGCGATCCGGCCTGCTTCGGCATCAAGCTGGTCTGCAAATATCCGCGCCCGCATGGCGATCCGCTGGGCAGCCATGTCGGCATGATGTTGTTGTTCGATACGGTGCGGGGCGTGCCGCTGGCGCTGATCGAAGGGTCTTCGCTCACCGCCATCCGCACGTCAGCGGCCAGCGCGCTGGCGACTGATCTGCTGGCCCGCCGCAATGCCTCGCGTTTGGCGGTCATCGGCAATGGCGAACAGGCGATGCGCCATGTTGTGGCCATGATGGCCGTGCGGCCGATCACCAGCGTCACCGTCTGGGGCCGCGATGAAGCGCGGCGGGCTGACTTCGCCCGGGCAGTGACGCATCGCACTGGCCTCGCCTGCAGCCCCTGCGCGTCGGCAGCGGCAGCGGTGGAGGGTGCCGATATCATCTGCACCACCACGTCGGCGCGCACCCCGATCCTGTTTGGCGCGGATCTCCAACCGGGACAACATCTCAACCTTGTCGGCTCGGCCGTTGCCACCACGGCAGAGGTGGACGATACCGCTGTGGCCCGGGCGCGGGTCTATGTCGATTATCGCGAAGCCGCGGCAGCGGCGGCGGGCGAACTGATCGGTGCTCTGGCCCGCGGCGCCATTGCGCACGATCATGTGATTGGCGAAATTGGCGAGGTGGCCGCCGGCCGCGTCGAAGGGCGCATGGCTGATGCCGACATTACCCTTTACAAGTCATTGGGCGTTGCCTCGCAGGATCTGGCGGCGGCGCATGCCCTCTGGCAGGCGGCCAGACAGCAGGGAAAGGGGATCGACATTGATCTGCTCGCCTGATCCCGCGCCCCTGCCGCTGCGGCTGCACGTCGAAGGAGTTTGCTGAATGGCCAGCCTTGCCGAAGATCTGCGCCCCGCCGCCGCTGCCACCGGCAAGCTGCCGGTGTCCCTGAAACTGGGCTGGAGCAGCGGCGCCTTTGGTGTTGCCATCTTGATGAACGGGATTTCGGGGCTGATCCTGTTGTTCTGCGCCAGCATCCTGAAGATCGATCCCTGGCTGGCCGGCGCCATCATCTTTGTGTCGAAGATGTTCGATGTCATCACCGATCCGATCGTCGGCATGTGGAGCGACCGTTATGAATCGCCGCGCGGTCGCCGCCGGCCCTTCCTGCTGTGGGGCGCCTGGATGAGCGCGGCCAGCTTTGCGATGATCTTTTCCGCGCCAATTCTTGCCAACCAGTGGCTGACAGCGAGTTATGTGTTCCTGGCGCTGTGCATCTATGCCTTTGGCTATACGCTGTTCAACATTCCGTTCATGGCGATGCCGGCAGAAATGACCGACGACACGCACGAGCGATCGTCCATCCATGCCTACCGCATCGTCTTTGTCGCCCTGGGGAGCCTGATTGCCGGCGCCGGCAGCAAGTTCGCGCTGGAGCGCTTGGGCAAGACCGATCCGCAAAGCTATATGTGGCTGGGTCTGGGCTGCGCGCTGCTCATCCTCGTCTCCACCCTCATCGCCTATTTTGCCACCAGCCGCGCCCGCTTCACGTTGCGGGCTGAAGACCAGCCTTCATCGGCCATGGTCCAGATGCGCGGTGAATTTGCCGCGATACGAACCAACCCGGATTTCCTGCGCCTCATTGGAGTGAAGTTCTTCCAGCTGATGGGGGTACAGACCACGTTGGCGGCCTTTGCCTATTTCATGGTGCAATATCTGCGCCGCAGCTTTGATACGTTCGCGCTGTTTGGCCTGGTGTCGACCATCGCCACCATCGCCGCTGCGCCGCTGCTGGTCAGCCTGTCACGCCGCACCAGCAAGAAGACCGCCTATTTCGTCGCCGCTGGTGCCAACATCGCCTATTCATTGAGCTGGACCATGGCGGCGCCAGGAGAACCGGATTGGGCCATCGTGCTGCGCGCCGCGCTGGTGGGCACGGCTGTCGCCGGCAACGTCACCATGGCAATGTCGATGCTCACCGACATCATCAACCACCGCCTTCTACAGTTTCGTCGAAAAACTCACCGGTGCCGTGGGTCCATTGATCGTCGGCGTGCTGCTTTCGATGGCCGGCTTCGACAACAAGCAGAATTTCGAACTCCACCAGAGCGGCAATGTCGATCAGGTGCTGCTGCTGGCAGTGTCGTGGTTGCCCACGCTGTTTGGCCTGGTGGCCGTGTGGTTGCTGGCGGGCTATGATGGCCGCCAGCCGCCCGTGCAAAATCGTCTTGGCAAGGAGGCCTGAAATGCAATTGCAGAACCCCCGCTTGCGGCAGCGTGGCCGCGCCTCGCTGGATTTCCTCGCCTTGCTGGGCAAGCAATCGGGCCTGGTGCGCGAACAGGTGGCCCGCGATCTCGATGCCGCCGGCATTACCGCGACCACGCTGCCCGCCGATATCGATGCTGCCGAAACGGTGATCGAAACGGCGCTGGCCGGATCACAGGCCTATGCCGTGCAGAATCTGCTGGGCGATTGGCACGGCCGCAACCATGGCCCGATCAGTGCCGAAGCCTTTGCCGAAATCTTGGCCGAACTGCAGCCCGTGCTTGATGCCACCCTGTCTGGCCCGGCCAGCCTGACCCTTGATTCGGACATGCCGCGGCCCGACTATTGGGACGGGGTGGAGTTTCACCGCACCAGTGGCGGCTGGGATGGCCATCCGCACATGGGCTATGTCCATGGCGAACTGATCCACAAGAAGATGGTGGACCGCATCTTCCCCGGCGGCATATTCGGCCAGCGCCGCAAGGTGGCGGCGATGGCGCCGCGCGATGCCTATCGCCGCATTCTCGACATGGGCTGCTCCAGCGGCCATTTCACCACGGCCCTGCAGGAAAATTATCCGACGGCCGCGATTGTGGGCATCGATCTTTCGGCCCGCATGCTGGAACATGCGCTGCGCACCGCCAATGCCAATGGCTGGGCCTGGCAGCTGCACCAGATGAATGCCGAACACACCAGCTTTGCCGATGCCAGCTTTGATCTCGTCACCTCCTATATCGTGTTCCACGAGGCGCCAGCGAAGGCCATCGCCAACATGCTGGCCGAAGCGTTCCGCGTGCTGGAACCGGGCGGCGACATGCTGATGTCGGATGTGACGCGCTATGCCGATCTTGATCCGTTGGCGCGCTGGAAGGCCGATCGC
>JALOSK010000153.1 GCA_025458465.1 Sandarakinorhabdus sp.
GATGCCGGCCTGCTGGCCGCCCGGCGGCTGGTGACCGCCATCCAGACCGCCACGGCCCAGACGCGCCTGCGCTTCAAGGCCGGCGAGGTGCCGGCCACCGACGTGCAGCAGGCCGAAGCCCGCCTGGCCGAGGCCGAAGCCCTGCTCGCCGGTGCCACAGGTCAGCACGACGCGATGCGGGCGCGTCTGGCGCGGTTGACCGGGCTGGAGCCAGAAGTGCTGGCACCCCTGCCTGCCGATCCACCGCTGCCCGCCACGCTGGATGAAGCGCTGGCAGCAGCAGAAGCCCATGCCCCGGCCATCGCCCGCGCCAAGGCCGGCCTTGCTGCGGCCCAGGGGCAGGCGCGCATGGCCAAGGCCGAAGGCTTGCCGCAGGTGGCAGCCTATGCCGAGGCGTCGAGCGTGCGCGACCAGTTCTTTCCCGGTTATCGCGGTGATCTGGCCAGCGCTGGCGTGCGCGCGCGCTGGAATTTCTTTGCATCGGGCCGGGTGCGCGCCGAAGGCCAGGCCGCCGATGCCGGCGCGCGCGCCGCAGAGGCCCGGCTTGCCGATGCGCGCGGCACCGTTCGCGAAATGGTGATTGCCGGCTTTGCCAATGTGCGCGCAACGCGGCTGGCAGCCGAAGCCGCGCTGCGCCAGCAACAGGCCAGCGAAGCCGCCCTCGCCAGTGTGCAGCAGGAGGTGCGGGTGGGCATGAAACCCACGCTGGCGCTGCTGGATGCGCAGCGCGATGCCGCGCAGGCCGCGCAGCAGGCCGCTGCTGCGGCCGGGCAGCGGGCTGCGGCGGCCTGGGGCCTTCTGGCCCTGATCGGCAGCGACGTTGGCAAAGACGCAACCAAAATGTAACGTTCATCGTGGCGACAGCAGCAGCGTGCGACAGTTTCGCCATGAACTGGTGAAAGGCCAACTTGCCGATGTTCCACCGTCCCGCCGCCCTGAAAGCACTCGCGCCGTTGCTGGCGGCGCTGGCGCTGGGGGCCTGCGCCTATCCTGATTATGCCACGGGCCGTGCGCCCGACTATCCGGCCGGTTATCAGCCGGTGATGGGTGGTTATGCCACCCAGTGGCCGGCACAGCCCGGCGCGCTGTGGGGCCCCGAGGACGTGCCGGGGATCGACGTGTTCTTCGAACCGCTCGGTGGCCATGGCCGCTGGGTCAATTCCCGCTGGGGCCAGGTGTTCGTGCCCAATGCCCCGCGCGACTGGCGCCCCTATGCCAACGGACAGTGGCTGGAAAACCGTTTCTGGCTGTCGAACGACCCGTGGGGCTGGGCCACCGATCATTATGGTCGCTGGGGCTTTGACGAGCAGCTCGGCTGGGTGTGGGTGCCCGGCACGCAATGGGGCCCAAGCTGGGTCGCCTGGCGCGAGGCCGACGACGTGGTCGGCTGGGCACCGATTCCGCCGCAGGTGCAATGGAACGTCGGGCTCGGCTTCGGTTCGGGCTGGGGTTATGACAACTGGAACAGCTGGCATGGCCCGTCGTGGCTGTGGGTGCCGCGGGGCAGCCTGTTCCTGCCGGGCTTTGGCGGCAATTTCCTGCCGTGGAACAGCGGCGCCAACTGGTGGGGCCGCAGCCACTGGCAGCACAGCCCCTACTGGGGCTGGAACCAGGGCTGGAACGCCGGCTGGGGCTGGCAGGCGCCGCCGCCGGTGTGGAACAACTGGGCCGGCCGCAACCCGCGCTGGAGCAACTGGGGCTGGAACCGGCCCCGGTGGAACAACAACTGGAACAATGGCGGCTGGAACAACGGCGGCTGGAACAACGGTGGTTGGAACAATGGCGGCTGGAACCGCTATCCGCCGCGCCGTGGTGCGCCGGGCAGCGTGGGTGACCGCATCGGCCGCGACATCACCGGCCAGCCGCCCGCTGGCTGGCAGGGTGAACGCCGCCCGGATGGCCAGTGGAATGGGCAACGTGGTGGACGTCGGAACGGCTGGGGCCGCGATGGCCAGCCCCAGGCTGACGGCACGCTGACCAATCAGCAGTGGGACAACCGCGGCGATGGCAACCGCGGCGGGAACCGCGGCAACTGGGGCAATCGGCCTGGTGGCAATGCCGGCCAGCCGCCGGTGACGATGCCGCCGCCGCGCGCCACCGTGGCCGGTGCCGTTGGCGGTGCCATGGCGCCGCCGCCACGCGCGGCGCCGCCGGTACGGTATCAGCCGCCGCCGCAGGCACGGGAACCGGCACAAGGCCGCCAGAGCGGTTGGCAGGGCCGATCGGAATCGCGCCAGCAGGGCGGAAATTCGTCCCGCGCCGAACAGCGGCAGCAGAATTCCGATCAGTTCAGGAACCGGCCACGCTGACCGGTGCGGGCCTCAACGCTGCCAATGGCTGAAGGCCAGCGCCTGCAGGTCGCGCACGAACGCGGCGGCCTGCGGGCCGGTCCAGGCAGGCGGCGCGTCGCGGCGCCCCACCCACCAGCCCTGCCCCGGCAGGCGATCGGATTCGCGCACCACCAGCACGGCCAGTTCCGGTTCGCCCGCCGCCCGCGCTTCATCGTCGATGGCATCCAGCAATCGGCACAGCGCCCGCATCTTCGGGCGGCTGAAGCGGTGGCCCAGCGCCAGCAGCGCTTCCGAATAGGACAGGTCACGCCCGCTGCGCGCCGCCGCGATCAGCAGCGCCTTCACCTCGGGCAGATCGGCAGCGGTCACCATCGTCAAAGCATAGGCGGCGGCGCGCCCCGGGGCCAGTGGCTGGTGACAGGGGCGCCCACCCCTGCTAACGCCAGCGCCATGACCGTTTATCTTCACGAAGGGGACCTGCCCGCCGGCGTGCTCGCCCCCGGCCCGGTGGCCGTCGACAGCGAGACCATGGGCCTCAACCCGCACCGCGACCGGCTGTGCCTGCTGCAGATCAGCGATGGGCGCGGCGACGAACATCTCGTGCGCTTTGCTCCCGGCGAGTATGACGCGCCGGTGCTGAAGGCGGTGCTGGCCGATCCGGAACGGCTGAAGCTGATGCACTTCGCCCGGTTCGACATGGCGGTGATCCACCGTTTCCTGGGCGTGTGGGCAACCCCGGTGTTCTGCACCAAGATCGCATCGAAACTGGTGCGCACCTACACCGATCGCCACGGCCTGAAGGACCTTCTGAAGGAGACGTTGGGCGTCGAGATTTCCAAGCAGCAGCAATCGAGCGACTGGGGCGCCGGCGAACTTTCGGACGCGCAGAAGGAATATGCCGCCAGCGACGTGCGCTATCTGCACCGCGCCCACGGCGTGCTGGTGGAACGCCTGCGCCGCGAAGGCCGCACCCACATCGCGCAGGCCTGTTTCGATTTCCTGCCCACCCGTGCGGAACTGGATCTGGCCGGCTGGCCCGAAGCCGACATCTTCGCCCATCTGTGATGGCCGGCTGAACGCGCCATGGCCACCTCGCCTGCCCTTGTTCCCGAAGGATTGCCGTCACGACGGCTGTCCCGGCGGCAGCAGGCAGCATTGCCGGGCAGCGCGCATGATCGGCGCATGGCGCTGCTGAAATGGCTGCTGCCGTCGGCGGCGTTCGTCATCGGCATCACCATCCTGATCTGGCCACTGGTGGCAGCCCAGGAATTTTCCTTCCTGCTGGCCAAGGACCAGGTGGCGGTGGCGCCGGAGCGTCTGCGGGTGGACCGCGCCGAATATCGCGGCAAGACCGGCGCCGGCGAAGCCTTCACCATCAGTGCCGGCAGCGCCCTGCAACGCGCCAGCGCCGTGCCGGTGGTGGAAATGACGAACCTTGCCGCCCGGCTGGACGGCAAGGACGGCCCGGCCAGCGTTTCCGCGCCATCAGGCCGCTATTTCCTGGAAGAAGACCGCCTTGAAGTCGCCGGCCCGGTGAAGCTGCGTTCCGACGGCGGCTACAGCCTCGATGCCGAAACCGTGTTCATCGATCTGAAGCGCCGCGCGGTGAAAACCGATGCGCCGGTATCGGGCCGGCTGCCGATGGGCAATTTCCGGGCGGACCGCATGGATGGCGATCTGGCCGGCAAGCGCGTGTCGCTGATTGGCAAAGTCCACTTGCGCATCAACCAGCGGGGCGGCAGAGGGTGAGCCTGATGATCCGCGCGCTTCCTGCCTGCCTGTTGCTGCTGCTCGCCACCCCGGCGCTGGCGCAGCGTTTCGATTCAGGGGCGCCCATCGATGTCGATGCCGGCCGCATCGATATTGCCGATGATGCCAACGAGGCGATCTTTTCGGGCGACGTGGTGATCCGCCAGGGCAGCATGACGCTGAATGCCGATCGCGTGCGCATCACCTATCTCAAGGATGCCAACGGCAACCCGCAGGTGCAGCGGCTCGATGCGCTGGGCCGCGTGCGGCTGGCGCAGGGTGCCATGCGCGCCACCGCCAACACCGGCATCTATGACGTGAACGCCCGGCTGGTGAAGCTGGCCGGCAACGTGAAGATGGACCGGGATGGCAACCATCTCGAAGGCGCCCGGGTTGTCTGGAACCTCAACAGCGGCACCAGCAGCTTCGATGCGCGGTCCGCCGCCAACCCGGGCGGCCGTGTGACGGGCCGCTTTACCGTTCCGGCAAAGAAGCCAAGCTGACACGCCGTATCGCGTCCTGCACCAGATCGGGGCGTTCCAGCGGCAGGAAATGCGTGGTGCCGGGCACGCGCCGTGCCGCGATGCACGAAGGATGCGCGGCAAAGGCCGCCAGTTCCGCATCCCGCACCGTCGATCCTTCCTCGCCGGCCAGGATGATGAACGGGCAACGGATGGCCGCCAGCGCCGGCTCGATACGCGGCGAGACCGCACGGAAGGTGGCGCTTTCATAGGCGGGCGCACAGGCCAGATCGACCCCATCGGCCGTTTCCATCAGGCCGCCGTCCAGATAGGCATCCAGATCGGCATCATGCCAGGTGCGGAACACGCCGCGACCGTCATAGGCAGCGCGGGCATCGGCCCGGCTGGGAAAGCTGCCACGCCGCCGTGCCGCCTGATCGGCCATCGGATTGGGAATGGCCACGCCGGCGCGCACCTGTGCCGCGACCTCGAAGGGCAGCATGGCCGGATCGATCATCACCAGCCCTGCCACACGGTCCGGCCGGGCCGCGGCAGCCAGCAGGGAGACAGCCGCACCCATCGAATGGCCGGCCAGCAGCCACGGGCGATCACCATCAATCGCATCGATCAGGCGCAACAGGTCGTCCGCAAACTGGTCCCAGCTGGTCAGCGC
>JALOSK010000154.1 GCA_025458465.1 Sandarakinorhabdus sp.
CGTGGTGATCGAGGCCACACATGCCTGCATGTCGGCGCGCGGCGTGATGACGCCGGGCGTGGTGATGACCACCAGCCGCATGCTGGGCGTGTTCCGCAATGATCACAGCAGCCGCACCGAAGTGCTGCGCCTGATGG
The DNA here is from genome assembly GCA_025458465.1 of Sandarakinorhabdus sp. GTDB lineage: Bacteria > Pseudomonadota > Alphaproteobacteria > Sphingomonadales > Sphingomonadaceae > Sandarakinorhabdus. Next base: position 138 of record JALOSK010000154.1, read on the forward strand.
GCAAGGGTTGATAACCCGCCCATAGCTGTCACTATGGCCGCATGAACCTGCGGCTGGCCTTGTTGACGATGATGGTGGCAGCCGCAGGTGCGAAGGCAGATGCCCAGGCCACACCGCCCGATCGCAGCGGCACGGAAGAAGTGGTGAATCCCGACAAGGGCGGCATGGACGATGCGCTGGAACGCGCCGCCACGCGGCCCTTGCGGGATCTCAACATCGTCAAGCCCAAGGTGGCGCCGGAACTGGCGGCCATGATGTCGGACCCCTACGACATCAAGGCGCTCAAGGGCTGCCGGCAGCTGAATGCGGAGGTGCACCGCATCACCGGGTTGATCGGGCCCGATGTCGATGATCCGTCGCTGGCCACGAAAAAGGGCCGGCAGCCGGTGGAGATGCTGTTCGACAGTGCGGAAGGCATCACCGGCAGCCTGATCCCCGGTCAGGGCCTGATCCGCCAGTTGACCGGCGCCAACAACGCCGCGCGCGAGGCGGCAGCGGCCCGGCTGGCCGGCATGCTGCGCCGCGCCCACGTGAAGGGCGTGATGACGGCGCGGCGGTGCCGAATCATCCCGCAGCCTGCCAAGACACCCGCCACGCCAGACTGATTTGCCGGGCAGCGCCCGCTTGCTGTATGGCGGGCGGCTTTTCCAACGGGACCATCAGGCAATGCAGGCGGCCGAGCTGCCCTCAGACGATGCGGCTGCGCACGGCGGCCTGAAGGCGCTGCTCACGCTGGCGGCGCCGGTGGTTGCCTCGCGCCTGGGCATCATGGCGATGGGGCTGGTCGATACCATCGTGGTGGGCCGGCACAGCGCGGCAGAGCTGGGCTATCACGCGCTGGCCTGGGCGGTGACGGGCGTGGTGCTCACCACCGCGCTGGGCCTGCTGTCGGGCGTGCAGGTGATGACGTCGCAAGCCATCGGCGAAGGCCGCGAGGCCGATACCGGCGCCATCCTGCGGCGGGGGCTGGCCTATGCATCGTGGATTGCGCTGGCCTGCGCGCTGTTCCTGGTGCTGGCCGGCGGGCCGATGTTGCACGCCTTCGGGCTGGCGCCGGGGCTGGCCGATGGCGCCACCCCGGTGCTGATGGTGCAGGCCGTCTCGCTGATCCCCATCATCATTGCCGATGCCGGGCTGTTCTGGCTGGAGGCGCATGGCCGCGCCGTGCCGGGCATGGTGGCGATGTGGGCGGCCAATATCGTCAACCTGGCGGTCAATCTTTGGCTGGTGCCGGGCGGCAACATGCTGGGCGTGGAAGGCGCCGTGGCCAGCGGCTGGGCCACCTTTGCCAGCCGGCTGTTCCTGCTGGCGGCACTGGCGTGGATCATCCTGCGCTGGAAGCGCGCCCGCGCATTGGGCGTGCTGTCGCCCGCACCGCGCGATGCACAGGCGGCGCGCGCCATGCGCCGGGTCGGCTATGGCGCGGCCACCAGTTACTTCATCGAAAGCCTGGCCTTTTCGGCGATGGCGATCTTTGCCGGCTGGATCAGCGCCACGGCGGTGGCGGTGTGGGCGGTGGTGATCAACGTGGCGGCGCTGGTGTTCATGGTGCCGCTGGGCCTTTCGGTGGCCACCAGCGTGCTGGTGGGCCGCGCCTATGGCGCACGCGATGGGGCGGCGATGCGGGTGGCGGCCGGCCAGGGCTTTGGCGTCACCGTGGCGCTGCTGCTGGCGGTGTCGCTGGGCGTGTGGCTGTTTCCCGATGCCATTGCCTCGGCCTATTCGCGCGAGCCGGTGGTGATGGCCGGCATTGCCAGCGCGATGATCCTGTCCAGCCTGTTCTTCGTGGCCGATGGCCTGCAGGTGGTGGCGGCGCAAAGCCTGCGCGCCCGGTCTGACATCACGGCCCCGGCGGCCATCCACATGCTGTCGTACGTTGTGGTGATGATGCCGCTGGCCTGGTGGCTGGGCGTGCGGTCTGGCGGCGGCGTCGATGGGCTGGTGTGGGCGATCATCATCGCTTCCACCGTGTCGGCGCTGTTGCTGTGGGGGCGGTTCCTGTGGCTGGGCCGCCGCCCGCTCACGCTGCCAGAGTCGGGGCCAGAACCGGCGCCCGCTTCGCCCCTCGCCTGATCTCGGCGGCCAGGTCAGCCACATAAGGTTCGAAATTCACCTGCATCGTGTGGCGACGGCTGGCGTAATAATGGCCTTGATAGCGCTTTTCCTCGGCCACGATCACCCGCCGCATCTCGTCGGGCGCGGGCAGGGCATAGCGGCCCGAAAGATAGGCCACCAGAAGCTTCGACTGTTGTTCGGCCAGGTTGACCAGCGTCGGCAGCGTCTGCGCCAGCCCCATGAACCACAGATTGTGCAGCGCCGGATCGGCCTGCACCATGCGCTTGTAGAGCGGGATGTGATTGTCCGTCACCCGCGCATCGGCGGGATCAAGGAACGGGAAATCGATGTTGTAGCCGGTGGCGGTGATGATCGCGTCCACCACTTCCCGGCTGCCATCCGTGAAGATCACGCCATCGCCGTCCAGCCTGGCGATGGCCGGCTTGATGCCGATGTCGCCGCTGCCCAGCCGGCCCAGGAACTCGCCGCTCACGGTCGGGTGCGCATCCAGCGGCTCGTGATCGGGGGTGGGCAGGCCATAATCCTCCATGCGGCCCACCAGGCTCTTCACCTTGCGCCGGCCGATCCAGCGCGCCAGCCCCAACGGCAGCCATGGCGGCGCGGCCTGCTTGTCCGCTGGCACGCCGTTGAAATATTTGGGCAGCACCCACACGCCGCGGCGCGTTGAAACCCAGCATTTTTCGGTGATGCTGCGCTGCCCCAGTTCAGACGCGATATCCACCGCGCTGTTGCCCAGTCCCACCACCAGCACGCGTTTCCCGATCAGGTTGAGCGGCGCGAACGGCGTGCGATAATCATGCGCGTGGATGATGGTGCCGCTGAACTGGCCCTCCCACACCGGGCGATTGGGGCTCCAGTGATGGCCGTTGGCCACCACCACGGCGGCATAGCGCTTGGTGCCGTGCTTCGTCGTCACGTCCCACCCGCCATCGTCGCGGCGCGTCACCTTCAGCACGGGCGTTTCGAACTGCACCAGATCGCGCAGGCCGAAGTGATCGACATAATCGTTGAAATATTGCGCGATCAGGCTGTGGTGCGGGAAATCCGGCCAATCTGGCGGCACCGGATATTCCTCGAACTGCAGGCGCCATTTCGACGTGTCGATGTGCAACGACTGATAGGCGCTGCTCATGCCGTTGGGGTTGTTGTAGGCCCAGTTGCCGCCGATCCGGTCAGACGCTTCGAACCAGTCGAAGGCGATGCCGGCATCGCGCAGCCGCTTGGCAGTGGTGAAGCCGGAACAGCCGGCGCCGATCAGGGCCACAGGTTCGTGTCGCATGGCGGGCAGTGTATGCGGCAGCCGGGCCTGTGCCACCTGTCGGAATCAGTCGGCCGGTTTCACCCGGAAGAGCCACACGCCAGACAGCAGCACCGCCGGCAGCGCCAGCGCCGCCAGCGCCCACCAGCTGCCGGCCAGGATCAGGCGCGTTGCCGCCGCCAGGGCGCCCAGCACGATGAATTCACCCACCGCCATCAGCAGGGACGAGCGATAGCGATTGCGAAAGGCGCTGCGCTTCATCGGCGAGCGCGTCCACAGCTGCATGGCCGACGTGGCGAGCGCGGCCAGCAGCGCCATCGGCAGCATCAGCAGTGCCGCCAGCGGGGCCCGGATCGCCACCACCAGCGCCAGTGCCGTCACCAGCACTGCCGGGGGGGTGAGCACGGCGGCCAGCTTTGCCCGCAGCGCCTGCGCCCGCGTCACCGGCGCGCTGGCAATCAGATCGGGGGCATCTTCCGCGCACAGCATCAGCCAGGCCAGCGATGATGCCAGCGCGCCGCCCAGGAACACGCCGGCGCTGGCCATCCGCTGCGGCGTGATGTTGCCATCGGCAAACAGCAGGGCCACCACAGGCACCACGAACACCATCTGCTGCCCAATCTGGGTAATCAGTTCTGGATCGCGGCCCAGCAGCGTGAGTTCCTTCCCATACAGAACGCGGGCCGGGCTGCCGCCAAAACGCGCGGCGCGGGCGCGGCGTTCTGCACTTGTGGGGGCCGGCGGCGCCGCTTCCAGCCGGCGGGCGGCGATTTCGGTGGCGATGGCAGCGGCCGCGAGGGCCACCGCCAGCATGCCCAGCATCGGCGCAGGATCGCCAAACAGGGCGCGGGCTGGCCAGTCATACGGGGCCGGCGGCGGGGTTTCGAGCGCCGCCATCTGCGCCGCGAACCAGCGCGGCGCGAAATTTGGCGCCTGACCCAGGGCGAACACCGATGCGGCGAGCGCCACACCCACCACCTGGGCCACGGTTTCCGCTCGCCCGGGGCCCAGCAGCCGATCCAGCATGGTCGCAATCAGCAAGGCAAGCGCGGTGGCCACCAGGGCAACCGCAATCACCACCAGCGGCCCGGCCAGCCAGCGCCAGTGGCCCAAGGCTGCCGAGGCGAGGAAGAAGGGCGTGGTGAGCAGCAGGAAGGGCAAGGCCACGATCGCCTGAACCCCGGCAATCCGCGCCGCCACCACCCGCGCGGCCGGCAGGGGTGCCGACAGCAGCAGTTCCAGCTCGCCACGATCGCGGCCCAGCCGCAGCACATGGGCATAGGCAGAGCTCATCATCACCAGCAGCAGGCCAACCAGCACGGCGCCCACCACGCCGATGGCAGCGGCCGGCAGCATCGGCGCCGATTGCACCCGCCAGGCAAAGCCGATGCCCGCCCCGATCGGCAGCAGGGCCAGCAACACCAGCGCCAGCAGCCGCCCGAAGCGGCCCTGCCGGCTGCGCGCCTTCACCCGCACATCATGCCAAACCAGCCAGGCCAGGCTGCCCGGCGGCAACAGGGCCGGCACCAGGGGCGATACCGCCGGGGCTGTCTGCGCCGTTGCGGCCATGGCGCTCAGGCCGCCAGTTCCAGGAACAGCTCCTCCAGCGTGGTGCCGGCATCGCGCCCGGCGGCCAGCTCCGCCATCGAGCCTTCCGCCACCAGGCGGCCGGCGCGAATGATGCCGATGCGCTGCGCCATG
>JALOSK010000155.1 GCA_025458465.1 Sandarakinorhabdus sp.
GTAGAGCGAGGTGTAGACAAAGCGCGCCAGCCGGCCTTCGATGGCCATCTTGCCGCCCACCAGATTGCCCATCAGGCTGCCCACGGTGGAATAGCGCGCGAGGTTCACCAGCGCGCCCTTGTCCTGATAGACGAACGGCACCAGCGTCTTGCCCTCGATCAGGGCACGGATGTTGCGGAACACCGTGTCGGCCATCTGGTGGGCGGCCTGGGCGCGCGGCGGTATCGGGCGCGTGTGGCCGGGCGGCGTGTAGCTGGCGCAATCGCCGATCGCGAAGATGGCATCGTCCCGCGTGGTCTGCAGCGTGTCCCTCACCAGCAGCTGGTTGTTGCGGGTGGTTTCCAGGCCGCCGATCTCGTGCAGGAAATCCGCGCCCTTCACGCCGGCCGCCCATACGCGGATATCGGCGGGAATCTCGCTGCCGTCCTTCACGTGGATGGCGTCTGCCGTCGCGGCCACCACTTGCGTGTTGGCGCGCACCGTAACGCCCAGATTTTCCAGTTCCTCGTGCGCGGCGCCGGCCAATTTGTCGGGCAGCATCGGCAGGATGCGCGGGCCGGCTTCCAGCAGCGTCACCTTCAGGCGCTGCCGGTCGAACACTTCAAGGCCATAATAGCCCAGCGCATCGGCCGCCGAATAAAGCTCTGCCGCCAGTTCCACGCCGGTGGCACCGCCACCCACGATCACCACGTTCACCGTGGCATCGCTGGCCGGATCAAACACCATCTGGCGCGACACGCGCAGGCACTGGTTCAGCAGCCGGCGCCGGAAGCGATCGGCATCGGCGCGGCTTTCAAGGCTGAGGCAATGATCCTTCACGCCCGGGATGCCGAAATCGTTGGAGATGCTGCCCACCGCCAGCACCAGATAATCATAACGGATGCGGTGCCGGCCGATCACCTCGCTGCCGTCCTCATCGCGGATGGGGGCGATGACGATCTGCTTTGCCTCGCGGTCGATGGCTTCCAGCGCACCATCGAAATAGCGATAGCCCCAGCGGAAGGCGTGGCTGCGATAGCCAACCTCGTCCAGGTTGGCATCAAGGCTGCCGGCCGCCACTTCGTGCAGCAGCGGCTTCCAGATGTGGGTGGGATTGCGATCAACCAGGATGATGTCGAAATCCTGACGCGGGAAATGCGCGCCCAGCTTGGTGACAAGCTCCAGCCCGCCGGCGCCGCCGCCGACAACGACGATCTGCGTTTTCTTCCCGTCTGCGCGCGTGCGTGGCATGGTCGCCCTTCAACCTGTTGCACCGCGTCATAACCGGGGCCGGCACTTTGCGCAAAGGCGCGCTGACGGCCAGCGCAGCCCTGATGACATCAGCGGCAGTGCAATCAGCACTGCAAATTGCCACGGCCAGCCTCTGATGGCCCACCAAGGCGCGTCCCTTTCTGTATCACATATACAACACAGTGAGGAACGACTGGCGTGCTCGTCAGTCAGGGCCGGCCACTGCTGGCTTGACGCAGCGCGGCGGACCGTGCCTGTGGTCAGGGCGAGGGAATTGCCGATGCTGAACATACTGCTGATTCTGCTGGCGCTCGCCGCGGCGTTCAACGGCGTGGTGCTGCTGCGTGCGGTCATTGCGCGGCGGCTGTTGCCACGCGCGGAAGCGTTGCTGCTGGGCGCGGTGGTCAATTTCCTCGACACACTGGGCATCGGATCGATGGCACCCACCATGGCCTGGTTCAGGTTCCGCAAGCTGGTCCCTGATCACCTGATTCCGCAGACGATGATCACCGGGTTGACCCTGCCGACGATGGTGGAGGGGCTGATTTTCCTCAGCCTGCTGGGCGTGGGGGTGGATCCCGTGCTGCTCGTGGGCAGCATCCTCGCGTTTCTGGCCGGTGGCTGGGCCGGCCTGCCGCTGATTGCCCGCGCCAGAGCCTGGGTCGTGCAGGGCGTCGTGGGACTCGCGCTGCTGATCGCGGCGGTATTCTTTGTGCTGTCCAATCTCGACCTGATGCCGGTGGGCGGCACGGCGACCAGCCTGCCGCCCGGCCTCACAATTGTGGCCATCGCCGCCAGTTTCGGTTTCGGCGTGCTGATCAATTTCGGGGTCGGCAATTATGCGCCAACGCTGGCCATGCTCAGCCTGATGGGGCTTGATCCGCGCTTGTGCTTTCCGATCATGGCCGCCAGCGCATCCTTTGCGGCGGCGGGCATTGCAACGCATCACATCAACGCCGGCAAGATCGATCTGCGGATTCCCTTGGCCATGGTGCTGGCCGGCATACCGGCGGTTCTGGTTGCGGCCTTCCTGGTCAAATCGCTGCCGCTGGAAACCCTGCGCTGGCTGGTGAGCGTGGTCATCATCTACACCGGGATCGTGATGCTGCGCAGTGCCGCGACCAGCCGGCAGGCCGAAGCGGAAAATGAACCAGCACCGCCGGCGACGACATGACAAAGCCGCCGCCGCAGGCTATGCGCGCGGCCATGAGCCAGATCACGCCCGATGTCGTTGCCGCCCACGGCTTCACGCCCGAAGAATATGCGCGCGTGCTGGCCGCGATGGGCCGCGAGCCGAATCTGCTGGAGCTGGGCATCTTCTCGGTGATGTGGTCCGAGCATTGCAGCTACAAATCCTCGCGCCTGCACCTCGCCAAGCTGCCCACCAAGGCGCCGTGGGTGATCCAGGGCCCGGGCGAGAATGCCGGCGTGATCGACATCGGCGACGGTGATGCTGCCATCTTCAAGATGGAGAGCCACAACCACCCCAGCTATATCGAGCCCTATCAGGGCGCGGCGACCGGCGTGGGCGGCATCCTGCGAGACGTGTTCACCATGGGCGCGCGTCCGGTTGCCAACATGAACGCGCTGCGCTTTGGCGAGATTGATGCGCCCAAGATGCGGCACCTGGTGAAGGGCGTGGTCGCCGGCATCGGCGGCTATGGCAATTGCGTCGGCGTGCCAACCGTGGGCGGCGAGACGATCTTCCACAAGAGCTACAACGGCAACATCATCGTCAACGCGATGACGGTAGGCCTCGCGAAGGCGGACAAGATTTTCTATTCGGCCGCCGCCGGTGTGGGCAATCCGGTGGTGTATGTCGGCAGCAAGACCGGGCGGGACGGCATCCACGGCGCCACCATGGCTTCGGCCGAGTTCGATGAGAACAGCGAGGAAAAGCGCCCGACCGTGCAGGTGGGCGACCCGTTCACCGAAAAGCTGCTGATCGAGGCCTGCCTGGAATTGATGGCATCTGACGCGATCGTGGCCATCCAGGACATGGGCGCCGCCGGCCTGACCAGTTCCTCGGTGGAAATGGCATCGAAGGGCGGGGTGGGCATCCGGCTTGATCTGGACAAGGTGCCATGCCGCGAGACCGGCATGACGCCCTATGAGATGATGCTGTCGGAATCCCAGGAACGCATGCTGATGGTGCTGAAGCCGGGCCGCGAGGCCTTTGCCGAAGCGATCTTCAGGAAGTGGGAACTGGATTTCGCGGTGATCGGCGAAGTGGTCGACGGCGGCGACCTCACCATGACCTTCCACGGCGAGGTGGTGGGCCGCATCCCGCTCGATCCGCTGGCCGATGCCGCGCCGAAATATGACCGGCCGCACGTGCCGACGCCCAAGCGCGCGCCGCTGGCAGACGCTCCGGAAAGCACTGACATCGCGGCCGACCTGCTGACGCTGATGGGCAGCACCGACTTGTGCTCGCGCCGCTGGATCTGGGAGCAATATGACCACATGGTGGGCGCCGACACGCTGCAGCGCCCGGGCGGCGATGCGGCCGTGGTGCGCGTGCACGGCACCAGGAAGGCGCTGGCCATCGCCACCGATTGCACCCCGCGTTACTGCTTCGCCGATCCCAACGAAGGCGGCAAGCAGGCGGTGGCCGAGACCTGGCGCAACATCGTGGCGGTGGGCGGCAAGCCGCTGGCCATCACCAACTGCCTGAACTTCGCCTCCCCGCAGAACCCGGTGATCATGGGCCAATTGGTGGGCTGCATCGAGGGCATGGCCGAAGCCTGTCGGGCGCTCGACTATCCGGTCGTGTCCGGCAACGTGTCGCTCTACAACGAGAGCAAGGCAACCGGCGGCGGCAACGCCATCCTGCCGACGCCGGCCATTGGCGGCGTCGGCCTGCTGGCCGATTACGACAAGCAGATGGACCTGGCCTTCAAGGCCGAAGGTGATGGTGTTTGGCTGATCGGCGGGACCGGAAGCCACCTGGGCCAATCACTGTGGCTGCGTGAATGCCACGGCCGCGAGGATGGCCCGCCGCCGGTGGTTGACCTGGTGCAGGAGCGCGCCGCCGGCGAGGCTGTCGCGGCGCTGATTGCCGCCGGCAGCGTGAACGCCGTGCATGATCTTTCGGACGGCGGCCTTGCCGTGGCGCTGGCGGAAATGGCGCTGGCCAGCGGGCTGGGCGCGACGGTGGAACCGGCGCTGACGGCCGCCACGGCCTTCGGGGAAGATCAGGGCCGCTATCTTGTCACCGCACCGGCCGGCATTGCCATCGCCGGTGCCGTCCGCATCGGCACGGTGGGCGGTCATGCGCTGGTGCTGAACGGCACGGCGCTGCCGCTGGCCGATCTGCGCCGGGTGCACGAAACCGCGCTGCCGGCGATGATGGCCGGCGAGCTTTGATTGCCACACGCCTGTCACCGGGCCATGCTGTGATACCGCATCAACCGCTGGGAGAGACGTGATGGGCATGCTTGATGATCTGCTGGCTCAGGCCGGCGGCAAGGTGGATATCGGCGCACTGGCCGGCCAGTTCGGGCTGGACCCGAATCAGGCCCAGGCTGCCCTGGGGCAGTTGCTGCCGCAGATCGCCGATCCGGGCGTGCAGAACGCCGATGCACTCGCCGATGTCGCCGGCAAGACCGGGCTGGATGCCGGCGCGCTGGGTGCGCTGCTGCCGCAGCTGCTGCAGGCCGTGCAGGGTGCCGGCGGCGGGCAACAGGATGGCGTGCTGGGCCAGTTGATGGCCGGCTTGGGCGGCGGCGAAGGCGGCGCGGGCGGCATCCTGGGCCAGGTTGCCGGGATGCTGGACCGCGACGGCGACGGCAATCCGATCAACGACATCATGGGAATGCTCGGCAGGAAATGATGCCCTGCTCTTGAAAGCAGGGGCGCAGGGGCCAGATTCAGCGACATGACCGCTGTTCTGGCCCTTCCCCGCACTTCTGCCCTCCCCGCACTTCTGCCCTCGATGCGCGCGCCCGCGTCGAACGGCTGGAGTTTCTCCTGGAAGGCGCGGTGCGCATCCCCGGCCTTGGCACGCGCATCGGCGCCGATGCGCTGATCGGCCTGATGCCGGGCGTTGGCGATGCTGCGATGGCGGCGATGGGCCTCTATCTCGTCTGGGAAGCGCGCAATCTGGGTGCGTCGCGCATGACCTTGCTGCGCATGCTGGCCAACGTCGGCATTGATGCGGCGCTGGGCAGCGTGCCGGTGGCCGGCGATGTGTTCGACTTCTTCTTCCG
>JALOSK010000156.1 GCA_025458465.1 Sandarakinorhabdus sp.
GCCGACAGCGGCGATGAAGCGCTGGACCAGCACCTGGCCGGGCCGATCAGCGTGCGCACCGGGCCGCGCCGGCGGATGGTGATGCAGCTGGATGCGGCCTGATCTGGCCGCCCTGGTTCAGACCGAGAAGCTGGATCCGCAACCGCAGCCCGAAGCCGCGTTGGGATTGCGCACCTCGAAGGCGGCAGCGCCGATCTTTTCCACATAATCGACTTCCGCGCCGGCCAGGAACGGCAGGCTGTCCGGATCGATGACCATGGTGACGCCATCGGTTTGCACCGTCACATCGCCGTCGCCAACGGCGCTTTCAAGGCCGAAGCGATACTGGAAGCCGGCACAGCCACCGCCATCAACGGCAAGGCGCAGCATCAGGCCGGGTTTGCCCTGACGCTGGGCAATCCACGCCACGCGCGCGGCGGCGGCGGGGGTGAGACTCGGAATGTCGGTGCTTTCGATCATGCAACCAATGTAAGCGCTGTGCGAACCACTCGCAAGCGGTCCCCCTGTCGGACTGGCAAGCAGGCGGTCAGCGCCCGGCGCGAACCGTCCAGCTGCGACCACCGGCCATCACCCGATCATCATCCGCGACCGGCGAAAACGGATCATCCTGGGCGATGTTGATCGGCGCCACCATCGCCGGTTGCGCGCGCAACGGCGCGTTCAGGCCAAAGCTGGCCAGTTCGATGAACGGCTGCGGATCGATCGGCCGGCCATCCAGCCGGATTTCGAAATGCAGGTGGGTGCCCGTGGAACGGCCGGTGGAGCCCATGCCACCAATCACCTGGCCCTGGCGGATGCGTTCGCCCTCGCGCACGTGGAAGCGTGTCATGTGGCCATAGCGGGTTTCGATGCCATTGCCGTGGTCGATCACGACCACCTTGCCGTAACCGCCCCACCAGCCGGCCCGCACCACGACGCCATCGGCGGCCGCATGAATGGCATCGCCGGTCGCGCCGGTCAGATCAAGGCCGGCATGGAAGGCGCCGCTGCGGCGGAACGGATCGCGGCGGTAGCCGAAGCTCGATGATTTCTGCGGGGTGGCCACCGGCAGGAACGCCGGAATCTGGGCAAAGCTGGCCGCCAGCGTGGCACGGCGGCGGGCATCGGCCTGCAGATCACGCACCTGCGGATCGGCTGCGGCGATGAACGGGCCGCCACCCGCCGTCAGGAAGCGACCGGGATCAAGGCCAAGACCTTCCAGCAGGGCTTCCGCGCGGGCGCGGCCGGCAGGTGCGGCACCCACAAGAGCCGCCACCGGTTCCGCCTGGCGCGGCAACATTGCCGCCAGCGATTCGGCGTCGCCATTTTCGCTGGCAAGGGCATCCAGGAACATGCGGCGGGCCTGCGCGATGACACCGGGCGCAACGCTGGCGCGATCATCACCGTCAAGCACCGCCACCGCGGCGTCCATGGTGGCCGGCGCCGCCAGAACAGGGCCGGACAGGGCAACAGCCAGAACCGACGCCGGTGCCAGCAGCCGCAGTGCGGCACGCATGATCCTGTTCATCTGTCTTGCCATGACCGTTCGCGACCCCTTTGCCAGCCAGCCGCTTGACCCTTCGCAGGGTTGAAGGCTGGCCTGCCTGCCGCCGGTAACCCCGACTGGCAGGTTGGGTTGAACCAGTGGCACTGGCGACCGGCAACGGGGCATTCACCCCCAAGCGGTCAAGCGTTGGGCGAAGGCGATGAGTTGTGACAGGCTGGTTGCCAAAGGATGCAAGCGGGCCGCTGCCGGGCCGTAAACAAGCGCTGGCCCGGCGCAATGGGTGTTGCCGCTGGCCCACCAGGGCCGGCGAATCGCGGCGGCCTGCAGCGTCCACCGCAGGCCGCAATACGGGCCACCCCGCAGCCCGACAGTCAACCGGGTCAGGCCAGCGCCTGCGCCGCCGCCAGCACTTCTTCGGCGTGGCCGGGCACCTTCACCTTGGGCCACACACGGGCGACCTTGCCATCCCGGCCGATCAGGAAGGTGGCACGTTCGATCCCCATGTATTTCTTGCCGTACATGGATTTTTCCACCCACACGCCGAACGCCTCGGTCACGGCGCCTTCATCGCTGCCCAGCGCCACGGTGAGCGCATGCTTCTTGCGGAACTTGGCATGGGCGGCCACCGAATCGCGGCTGATGCCCACCACGGCAGCATCAGTGGCGGCAAAGTCCGCCTGCAGCGCCGAAAACGCCTTGCCTTCGGTGGTGCAGCCGGGCGTGTCGTCCTTGGGATAGAAATAGACGACCAGCTTCCTGCCGGCAAAATCGGCCAGGCGGATGGGGCCGGCATCGCCTTCCAGCGCGAAATCGGGGGCGGCGTCGCCAGCTTGCGGCATGGTCATGTATTGCTCCTCGGTTCGTTCAACACCTCTGCCCATGCCACGCGCACGGCCTGTCTGGCGATGGCCAGTTGTTCGGTGAAGCCGGCGAAATTTGCCGCAGCCAGCGCGTGCGCCAGGATGGCCTGCACCGGTTCGGGCATCGTATCGGGCACGCGCGCACCAGCGAACAGCAGCCGCAGCCAGATCAGCGTGCGCGCCAGGAAATCATGCGCGGGGCGCAGATCGGCGGGCAGCAGGCCTTCGGCGATCAACGCATCCAGCGCCACCGGCAGCTCCGGCGCCAGCCCGCGCCCGCTGGCCAGTTGCCGGAAGTGCACGATGAATTCCAGATCGACCATGCCGCCGGCCGCCAGCTTGACGTCAAAACGCCCCTGCGGCGGCTTGGCGGCCGCCATGTCGGCCCGCATCGCCAGCACCGCCTTGCGCAGCGCCGCCACATCGCGCGACATGGTGAGCACATCGGCGATCACGGTGTTTACCGCCTCGGCCGGCCCCGCCACCACCCGCGCTCGGGTGAGCGCCATATGCTCCCAGCTTTCCGCCTCCTCCCGCTGGTAACGGGCGAAACTGTCGATGGAGAGCGCCAGATTGCCCTTGGCGCCCCACGGCCGCAGCCGCGTGTCCACCTCATACAGGGCGCCGGCGGCGGTGGGCACCGAAAGCGCTGTCACCAGCCGCGCTGCCAGCCGGTTGAAATACTGGCTGGCCGGCAACGGCTTGCTGCCATTGGACAGGGTGTCAGAGGCGCCGGTGAACAGGAACACCAGATCAAGATCAGAGGCGTGGGTCATCGCCCGGCCGCCGTGCCGGCCCAGCGCCAGCACCACCAGTTCACCGCCCGGCACAAGACCATGCGCGGCGCCGAAATCATCGGCCACTGCCGGCAACAGGATGCGCACCGCGGCATCGGCCAGATCGGCCAGGCTGCGCCCCACCGCCTGCGCGCCGGCATGGCCCTCGATCAGCTGCGCGCCCAGCTGGAAGCGCAGCTCCGCCGTCCATCGCCGCACCCGGTCCAGCCGGTCTTCCAGCCCGCCCCCCCGGCACAGGCGGGCCAGTTCGGCCTCCAGCTGCGCCGCATCGGGCAGGGCCGCGAAGGCATCCGGAGACAGCATCACGTCGAACAGCGCGGGATCATGCGCCAGCGCCTCGGCCAGCACGGGCGTGATGCCCACCAGATTGCCAAGCAGGCCGACAAGGCGCGGATTGGCGCGCAGCAGCGCGAAGAACTGCACGCCCGCCGGCAAGCCGGACAGCAGGCCATCCAGCCGGCTGGCCGCCACGGCCGGATCGGCGGCGCCGGCAATGCGATCGAGCAACCGGGGCAGCACCGCTTCGAAATCAGCCCGCGCCGCTTCGGTTTTCAGCGCGCGATACTTGCCCTGCCGCCAACCGGCGATCAGCGGCACCAGCAGCTTTGCAAGGCCCGGATGATGCTGTTTCAGCCACGGCTTGGGATCTGCCGGCACCGGCGTTGCCTCGGGCGCGGCGGCAGCGATCAGCCGATCATAGGCGGCGGCGACCGGCTGCGTCTCCCGTTCCAGCGCGGCGGCCAGCGCCGGCCAGTCCTTGCAGCCGCACAGCCGGGCCACGGCATGGCGATCGGCAATCAGGCGCGGGATGGCGTGTGTTTGTTCATCGCGGCGCATCTGCAGCCGGTGTTCCAGGGTGCGCAGCGCCCGGTAGGCATCGCCCAGCGCCGCGGCCTCATGCCCGTCGACATGGCCGGCGCCCGCCAGCGCGGCCAGCCCGTCCAGCGTGGCCGGGCAGCGCAGGGCAGGATCGCGCCCGCCCCAGATCAGCTGGTTGATCTGGGCAAAGAACTCCACCTCGCGGATGCCGCCGCGGCCGCGCTTGACATCAAAGCCCGGGCCCGGGGCCTGCCCGGCCTCGAAATGATCGCGGATGCGCAGCGAAACGGACTGGATGTCGCGCACCGCCGTGTAATCCAGGCTGCGCCGCCACACGAACGGCCGGATGCGATCAAGGAAGGCCTGCCCCATGGCCACATCGCCGCCCACGGCGCGGGCTCGGATGAAGGCCACCCGTTCCCAGGTGAGCGCTTCGGACTGGTAATAATGTTCGGCAGCCGCCAGGCTGATCGACATCGGCGTGATCTCGCTCGCAGGCCGCAGCCGCAGATCGATGCGGATCACATAACCATCGGGGGTCAGATCATTCAGGATGGCCACTGCCCGCCGCGCAATACGCACCGCCGCCTCGCCCGGATCCTCGCTGCCGCGGCACGGGATCAGCGCCGGATCGTGCAGGATGATCAGATCGGCGTCCGACGAATAGTTGAGCTCGCGGCTGCCCAGCTTGCCCAGCGCCAGCGCCACCAGGCCGCGATTGGGCGCGCCGCGTTCGGCCAGTGCAGCGGCAATGGCGGCATCGATGGCGATATCGGCGAAATCCGAAAGCGCGGCGGTCACCTGTTCCAGCCCCCACAGCCCGGCCAGATCGGCCAGCGCGGTCACCAGCGCCACCTGCCGGCGGGCGGTGCGCAGGCGTGGGCCAACCGGCTGCGCATCATCGCGCGCCAGATCGAGCGCGGCGGCGAGTGCGGCGTCCGGGCCGGCGGTGGCCATCGTTTCCAGCACGCCGCGCTGGCCGCGAATCAGGCCCTTCAGGAACGGCGCTTCGGCCCAGGCGGCGGTGGCGGCGTTCACCAGCGCCGGCGCCATGGCCGCCGGCAACAGCGCCGCCAGATCGGCGGGCGGAGCATGTTCGGGCAGGGCAAAGCGCATGGACTGCTGATGCCAGCGTGTTAAGACTTCAGCAAGC
>JALOSK010000002.1 GCA_025458465.1 Sandarakinorhabdus sp.
GGCAGCGGCGGCAAAGCCATCCTTGGCAGCGGCGGCGGCCAGGGCCTTCGCCTTGGCTTCATCGGGCACCACCACCTGTTCCAGCACGCGGGTGGGGGACGCACCATATTTCGCCGGATCCTTCGCGAAGGCATCGGCGATGGCCTTTTCCTCCACCGTCACGCCAGCGGCAATCGCGGCGCGGTCGATGGCGGCGTGGCGGAAGCCGCGGCGCTCCGGAATGGTGAAGCGCTTGGCATTGGCCTTGTACCAGGCCTGCGCCTCGGCTTCGCTGGCCTTGCCCACCGGCGGGGCCGGCACCAGCGCCACCGCGCCTTCATGGCTGTCCACCAGCAGGCGCGCATAGACTTCGGCAACGCCGTCCGGCACCAGCAGCGCGCCCGTCACCGGCTTGATCATCTGTTCGCGCACCAGATCGCCCGACAGCGACTGGCGCAGCCGCTTGTCGGTCAAACCCTGTTGCTGGATGACGCGCGCATAGGTGGCCTGATCGAACTTGCCGCCGCTCTGGAAGGCCGGGATGCTGGCAATCACCCGGTCCAGCGCCTCGTCCGAAACGCCGATGCCGGCCGCGCCGCCCATTTCCTCCATGGCGATCTGCCCGATCAGCTGCGTGGCCATCAGTTCCACCACGCCCTGGCGGGCGGCTTCGGCCTGCGTCATGGCCGGATCGCGCTGGCGCACTTCGCGCACGGTGCGGTCAACGGCCTGCAGCAGATCGGGTTCGGTGATGGTGCGGCTGCCCACCTTGGCCACCGATCCGGCCGGCGCGCTGCCGCCGAACGGATCGTTGATGCCGGTCACGGCAAAGGCCACCACGATGATGGCGAACAGCAGCAGCACGGGCCAGCTGGTGAGATAGCGGCGGAAAAAACTGATCATCGAAAACCCGTGAAATTGGCAATCGCGCCGCTTGTAACGAGGCGCATCGCTTGCCACAAGCACCGCCACATAACCAAGGAGTGGACATGCCTGCCCTGATCGTCGGCAACTGGAAGATGAATGGCCTGGGCGAGGACATCGCCGAGATTGCCGCGATGGCCGGTTCGGGCGGAAGGGGCCTGTGGATTGCGCCGCCGTTCACGCTGATCGATCGCGCCGTGATCGTTTCGGCCGGCGCGGTGAAGATCGGCGGGCAGGATTGCCACGCGAACGAAAAGGGCGCCCACACCGGCTGCGTGTCGGCGGCCATGCTGGCCGATCTTGGCGCCGGCTTCGTGATCGTGGGCCACAGCGAGCGGCGCCGCGACAATGGCGAAACCGATGCCGGCGTGCGCGCGAAGGCCATCGCCGGCAAGGCGGCCGGGCTGGAGGTGATCCTGTGCATCGGCGAGACGCAAGGCCAGCGCGATGCCGGCGAGACCGAAGCGGTGCTGGCCGCCCAGCTCGAAGGCTCGCTGCCCGATGATGCCGAAGCGCTGATCATCGCCTATGAACCGGTGTGGGCGATCGGCACCGGCCGCACGCCAACGCTGGACGAGGTGGCGGCCGCGCACCGTTTCATCCGTGAACGGCTGGCCGCGCGCTTCGGCGGTGCCGGGCACGGCGTGCGCATTCTTTATGGCGGCTCCGTCACCCCCGCCAACGCCGGCGAACTGCTGCGCGTCGACGAGGTTGGCGGCGTGCTGGTTGGCGGTGCCAGCCTGACGGCGCAGAGCCTGCTGGCGATTGCGGCCGCAGCTTGATTGCACAGGCGCCCAATCCTCTGTAGAGGGCAGGCCATTCCGGTTGAGCCAACGAAAGTCCGTCTGCCTGTGATCACCTTCCTGCTTGTCGTTCATGGCCTGATCACGCTGGCCCTGGTGGCCGTGATCCTGCTGCAGCGCTCCGAAGGCGGGGCGCTGGGCATCGGCGGCGGCGGCGGTGGCGGCCTGATGACGGCGCGCGGTGCGGCCAACCTGCTCACAAGGTCGACCACCATTCTGGCCACGCTGTTCATCGGCATGTCGATCCTGCTGGCCGTGCTGGCCGCCGGCACCAACAAGGCGCGCGTGATCGATCCCAACGCCGTGGCCGCGCCAGCCGGCCCTGCCCAGGCTCCGTCTGTGCCTGCGCCCGCGCCGGCCGGCGTGCCGCTGGCCCAGTAAGCGCGCTTGTCGGGGGGCAAAGCGCCGGGCCAGATTCGCCAGATTTTCGGCGGTGCCGCCGGCAATCTCGTCGAATGGTATGACTGGTACGCCTATTCGGCGTTCGCGCTTTATTTCGGCCCGCGTTTTTTCCCGCCCGGCGATGATCTGGCTGCCCTGCTGAACAGTGCCGCCATCTTTGCCGTGGGCTTCTTGATGCGCCCCATCGGCAGCTGGTTTCTGGGCGTGTGGGCCGATCGCCATGGTCGCAAATCGGCGCTCACCGTGTCGGTCGCCATGATGTGCGCCGGCTCGCTGATGATTGCGGTGTCGCCCACCTATGATCAGGTCGGGCTGCTGGCCCCGGCCATCCTGCTGCTGGCGCGGCTGGTGCAGGGGCTTTCGGTGGGCGGCGAATATGGCGCATCGGCCACCTTCATGAGCGAGGTGGCGCAGGCGAAGTGGCGCGGGTTCCTCGCCAGTTTTCAATATGTCACGCTGGTGGGCGGGCAGCTGCTGGCGCTGGCGCTGCTGGTGCTGTTGCAGGGCGTGATGGATGAAGCCGTGCTGAAGGACTGGGGCTGGCGCATCCCCTTCGTGGTGGGGGCGGCGTGCGCGGTGCTGGTGTTCTGGCTGCGATCGGGCCTGGTGGAAACCGAGGCCTTCAGGAAGGCGACGCGGGCCGGTTCGCAGGGGGAACTGCTGAAGCGCCTGCTGTCCCATCCGAAGCAGCTGCTGATCGTGCTGGCGCTGACGGCGGGCGGCAGCCTGTGGTTCTACACCTTCACCACCTACATGCAGAAATATCTGGTGCTCTCCGCCGGCTGGAGCAAGGAGGCGGCGACATCGGCGTCGGCCGTGGCGCTGCTGGCCTACATGCTCATGCAGCCGCTGTTCGGCGCCCTGTCTGATCTGCTGGGCCGGCGGGCGCTGCTGATCAGCTTCGGCACGCTGGCCAGCCTGGCCACCGTGCCGGCGCTGGATGCACTGGGCGCGTCGCAGCCGGGGCCGGGCGCATTGCTGCTGCTGATTTTCTGCCTGGCCATCTTGTCGTGCTACACGGCGATTTCGGGCGTGGTGAAGGCGGAAATGTTCCCGGCCGAGGTGCGGGCCCTGGGTGTGGGCATGCCTTATGCACTGGGCGTCGCCATCTTCGGCGGATCGGCCGAATATGTGGCGCTTGCCTTCAAGAACGCCGGCATCGAACGCGGCTTCTTCTGGTATGTGACGGTGATGGCGGCGGTCGCGCTCACCGCCGCGCTGATCCTGCCCGATCCCAAGCGCCACAGCCGCATCGAGACGGATTGAGCCGCTTCGTCCACAGCCAAATTTCGTTTGCCTGCAATCGGGGGCTGGCGCTGCCGCCCTGAATCGGCGTAGGGCTCTTCTCCCATGACGCGGTATATTTTCATCACCGGCGGCGTGGTCTCCTCGCTCGGCAAAGGCCTCATGGGCGCCTCCCTGGCAGCCCTGTTGCAGGCGCGCGGGTACAAGGTGCGCATCCGCAAGTTCGATCCCTATCTCAACGTCGATCCGGGCACGATGAGCCCGTATCAGCACGGCGAGGTGTTCGTGACCGATGACGGCGCGGAAACCGATCTCGATCTCGGCCATTATGAACGCTTCACCGGCGTGGCCGCGAAGAAAACCGACAACATCACGTCGGGCCGGATCTATTCCGACATCATCGCGCGTGAACGGCGCGGCGAATATCTGGGCGCCACCGTGCAGGTGATCCCGCACGTGACGGATGCCATCAAGGCCTTCGCCCGCGCCGAGACGGAAGATCTGGATTTCGTGCTGTGCGAGATCGGCGGCACCGTGGGCGACATCGAAAGCCTGCCCTTCATGGAAGCCATCCGCCAGATGGCCGCTGATGTGGGCCGCGCCAACTGCTGTTACATCCACGTCACGCTGGTGCCGTTCATCGCGGCGGCCGGCGAGTTGAAAACCAAGCCCACCCAGCACAGCGTGGCCGAACTGCGCGGCATCGGCATCCAGCCCGATGTGCTGGTCTGCCGGTCCGAACATCCGCTGCCAGAGAATGATCGCGCCAAGATCGCGCTGTTCTGCAACGTGCGCAAGGAAGCGGTGATTGCCGCGCTGGACGCCGAATCCATCTATGAAGTGCCGCTGCAATATCACGGCGAAGGTCTGGATGATGAAGTGCTGCGCGCCTTCGGCATCACCGGCGCGCCGCCGCCCGATCTTTCCCGCTGGCAGGATATCGCCGATCGCATCCACAACCCGGAAGGCGAAGTGACGATCGGCGTTGTCGGCAAATACACCGGCATGAAGGATGCCTACAAATCGCTGACCGAGGCGCTGGTGCATGGTGGGCTGGCCAATCGCGTCAAGGTCAACATCAAGTGGCTGGACGCCGAGGAATTCGAAGGCAGCGACATTGCCGAGCGGCTGGAGCCGATGCACGGCATCCTGGTGCCGGGCGGCTTTGGCGAACGTGGCAGCGAAGGCAAGATGGCCAGCGTTCGCTTTGCGCGCGAACGGCGCGTGCCCTTCTTCGGCATCTGCCTTGGCATGCAGATGGCCTGCATCGAGGCCGCGCGCAACCAGGCCGGCATCGCGCAGGCCTCCACCACCGAATTCGGCCCCACCGATGAACCCATCGTGGGCCTGATCACCGAATGGATGAGCCCGGAAGGCCGCCAGCGGCGCGAAGCCGGCGGCGATCTGGGCGGCACCATGCGGCTGGGCGCCTATCCGGCGGAGCTTGCGCACAACAGCGTGATTGCCGGCGTCTATGGCAGCACCCACATCGCCGAACGTCACCGCCACCGCTATGAAGTGAACGTCGCCTATCGTGACCGGCTGGAAGGGCAGGGCCTGATCTTTTCCGGCATGTCGCCCGATGGCCTGCTGCCCGAAGTGGTGGAGCGGCCGGACCATCCCTGGTTCATCGGCGTGCAGTTCCACCCGGAACTGAAATCCAAGCCGTTTGATCCGCACCCGCTGTTTTCCGGCTTCATCGCTGCGGCGATGGCGCACAGCCGGCTGGTGTAGGGCAGGCGGGCGTGACACCGATCACGCCTGCGGCGCTGGCGGCACGCCTTGCCGCCCATCGCCAGCCCGGCGAGACGCTGGTGGTGGGCATCACCGGCGCCGTGGCCGTGGGCAAGACAACGCTGGCCCGCCAGCTGGCCGAAGCGCTGGCCCCGGCCGGCCATGTCGAGATCGTGTCCACCGATGGCTTCCTGAAACCCAATGCGGTGCTGGAGGCGCAGGGCCTCATGATGCGCAAGGGTTTCCCCGAAAGCTTTGACGCGCCGGCAATGGCGGCCGCGCTGGCCGGGCTGAAATCCGGCGCGGTGACGGTGCCGGCCTATTCCCACGCCATCTATGATGTCGATCCGGCTGCGGGGCGCACAATATCGGGCGCGGATGTCGTGCTGGTGGAAGGGCTTGGCCTGGCTCCGGGGGAAATGGGGCAGCGCCCGCCGCTTGATCTGCTCGTTTACATCGATACCGAGGAGGCCGATGTGCTGGGCTGGTTCCTCGATCGCTTCATGGGCCTTTGGGAGGCCGCGGCCGATGATCCCGCCAGCTTCTATGCCCGCTTTCGCCACATGACCGAAGCGCAAGCGCGGGATTTTGCGGTGCAGGTGTGGAATGGCATCAACCGCCCCAACTGGCTGGAACATATCGCAAGGGCAAAGCCTGTCGCCGATATCGTGGTGAAGAAGGCCGCGGATCACGGCCTTTTCCTGCTCTAGCGCCTGGCCAGCCAGTCGATCACGTCGTCAACGGGTGCGCCCGGCGGCAGCCGCTGCATGGCGGTGCCGGGCACCACCGCATCGGGGTTGGCGAGGAAGCTTTTGAGCGTTTCGCGCGTCCACACCAGCCCGCCGGCACCGGCGGCGCGCATGGCGGGCGAATAATCGAAATCCGGCCGGCTGCCGGCCCTGCGGCCCACCACGTCATGAAGATTGGGCGCGGGCAGGCCGGTTTCAGCCCCATCGATGCCGTGACAGGAAATGCAGTAGTTGAAGGCTGGCGGCGCAGGCGTTGGGGCCGCCGCCAGCAGCAGAGCAGCGGCGATCATCCGGGTTTGCCCGTCTCCACCAGCATGACCCGGTCAAGCCCGCTTTCCGGCAGATAGATCTCGCCCTTGCGGCCCAGGATCTGGCGCACGTTGGCCTTGGGGCCGGAGCCGGGATAGGTGCCGATGATCGTCTCGGACTTCGTGTCGAAGGCGATGGTGACGTTGGCGCCCCATTCGGTCACCCAGGCGACATCGCGATCATCCACATAGACGGCGTAGGCCTGCGGCTTGGCGCCGGGCATCTTCCAGCGCTTCCACTGGCCATCGCTGGGCGTATAGCGCGCCAGGTGCCCGCTGTTCCATTCCGATACCCACAGCCGGCCCTTGCTGTCCGACCAGACGCGGCGGCTGCCAACGCCGGGTTCGGCCGGCTCGACCACCGTGGTGGCGCCGCTTTCCATGTCCACCCTGGCGAGGAAGCTGCCAGCGAGGCTGACATACCAGATCTGGCCATCCGGCGTGGCGGCAATGCCATAGGGGCCGCGGCCCTTCGGCGCCGGCCACACGTCCATCTTGCCGGTTGCGGGATCAAGCCGGCCATAGATGCCGGTCTGACCGGTGAACCAGATGCGGCCCTTGCCGTCGAAGGCCGGCGTGTTGAGATTGGTGTAGCCACTGCCGTCGGGCAGCGGCCAGGCCTTCACCGCATCGGTTTTCGGATCGACGCGCACGATGGCGTTCAACCCGCCATCGGTGATCCAGGCCGCGCCATCGGGCCCCATGATGACGCCGTGGGGGCTGGATTTCTCGCCCAGCTTCACCTGCCGCACCGCGCCTGTCTTGATGTCGATGATGCCCAGTGCGCCCTGCCACTGCGCGGTATACCAGATGGTGCCGGGCGGGCCGGGCGCAACATCATGCGGATGGGCGCCCTTGGGCACATCGAACAGGCGGGTGGGGTGTTCGGCCTGCGCGCTGCCGGCCAGCATCACCGCTGCGGCCATGGCCAGAATCATCGCTTTCATGGTCTGCCCTCACTTTCGCCGAAAGCATGCGGCAAATGGCGTCCGGGGCGCAAGCGGCGGGGGAAAGGCGACTGTTGTGCGTATCCATTGCCGCACGGGATTCCCCAGCGCCCTCAAAGCGTCTAGGCCCGCGCGCTGCCATACCCGCCGGCCAATCCACGGCCTTGCCCCGAGGCCAGTCTCCAAGGATTCTCCCGTTGTTCCTGCCCTTTCGTTCCATCCTGCTGCTGGCGGCAGCCCCTGTCGCGTTCGCGCCAGCGCAGGCCCAGACCGCGCCTGCCCAGCCCGCACCCGCCAGAACCGCCCAGATCGCCGAGGTGGAGGAAGAGGAGGTGACCGTCACCACCACCCGCCTGCCGGGACAGGTGGTGGGCGACATCAAGCCGGAACTCACGCTGGGCGCCCAGGAACTGCGGGCCATCGGCGCCGGTTCCATCGCCGATCTGCTGGTCGAACTGGGGCCGCAAACCCGTTCTGGCCGTGGCCGCGGCAGCGGTCCGCCGGCCGTGCTGGTCAACGGCAAGCGGGTTTCGGGTTTCCAGGAAATCCGCAAGATCCCGCCGGAAGCCATCGCGCGCGTCGAGGTGCTGCCCGAGGAAGTCAGCCTGAAATATGGCTTCCGCGCCGATCAGCGCGTCATCAACTTCGTGCTGCGCCCGCGCTTTTCGGCGTGGACCGGCGAGGTGGAACTGGGCGGCCCCACCGATGGCGGGCGCTTTTCCACCGAGATCGAGGCCAATCTGCTCAAGCTGAAGAACGGCACCCGCACCACCATCGAAGCCGAATATCGCATCGACACGCTGGTGACCGAAAACGAACGCCGCATCACCACGCCGGCCCTGTCGCGCCCGTTGGCGATCGGCGGCAACATCAGCGCGATCATTCCGGGTGACCAGATCGATCCGGCGCTGCCCGGCCGCACCGTGCTGGGCGTGCCGGCCGGCATCGCCAACCCCAGCGCGGCCGATTTCGCTGCTGCGCCGGTGAACGCAACCGATATCCGCCCGTTCCGCAGCTTGCTGCCCGACACGCGCACTGCCAGCCTGAACGGCACCATTGCCGGATCGCTCGGCAAGCTGGGCGCAACGATTACTGGCGGCATCGAACGCACCCTCACGGAAAGCCTGCAGGGCCTGCCCGCTGCCAACCTCACGCTGCCGGCCGGCAACCCCTTCTCGCCGTTCGGGGCGAATGTGGTGGTCAGCCGCTATGCGCCCGATCCGTTGCGCCGCGATGGCGATAGCTGGTCCAGCCGGCTGGGCACCGTTCTGGATGGCAATGTCGGCAGCTGGCGCTGGAACCTTACCGGCAACTGGAACCATGCCGAAAACCGCACCCGCATCGATCGCGGCTTTGATCTTTCGGCCGTGCAGGCCGAAATCCTGGCTGGCAGCCCCACCACCTCGCCGTTCGGGGATGCGGTGTTCTCGGGCGCCCGCCTCACCGACACGGCCAGCAGCAACAGCGACAATGCCAGCCTTGATCTGCTGCTGAACGGCAGCCCGTTGCAGCTGCCGGCCGGTGCGGTTGGCCTGGCCCTGAAGGCGCAGGTACAGCACCTGTCGCTCGATACCCGATCGGTGCGGGCCGGCATCGCCACCGCCGCCGATCTTGCGCGCACGCAGGGCAATTTCCAGG
This sequence comes from Sandarakinorhabdus sp., assembly GCA_025458465.1. GTDB lineage: Bacteria > Pseudomonadota > Alphaproteobacteria > Sphingomonadales > Sphingomonadaceae > Sandarakinorhabdus. The sequence goes on from JALOSK010000002.1 coordinate 8,730, forward strand.
CCAACATCGATCTGCCGATCGCGTCCGCGCGGGACAATGTGCTGCCGGCGCTGGGCAAGCTCACTCTCAATGCCAACATCGCCGCCGATACGTTGTCCGACTTCGGCACCCTGTTCACCTGGGGCGGCGGCGTGAACTGGGAACCGAAAAGCGGCTGGCAGATCATCGCCAGCTACACGCGCGAACAGGGCGCGCCCTCGGTGGGGCAACTGGGCGATCCGGTCATCCTGACGCCCAACGTGCGCGTGTTCGATTTTCTGCGCGGCGAGACGGTGGACATCACCCGGCTGGATGGCGGCAACGCCAACCTGGCCAACGATACCCGCCGCGTCTGGAAGCTGGGCTTCAATGTGAAGCCGTTCGAGGAAACCGATCTGGTGTTCAACGCCAACGTCATCGACACGCGCATCGATGATCCGATCGCATCCTTCCCCACCGCGACGGCCGAACTGGAAGCCGCCTTCCCGGATCGCTTCAGCCGCGACAATGATGGCAGGCTGCTGCAGATCGACAACCGGCCGGTGAATTTCGATTATTCGCAGCGCACCGAACTGCGCTGGGGCTTCACCCTTACCCAGGCGCTGAAGCCGTCGGCCGATGAACGCGCGGCGGCCGAAAAGCGCATTGCCGATCTGCGCGCCAAGGCAATCGAAGCGCGCCGCACCGGCCAGCCGTTGCCGCCCGAAATCCGTGCCCTGTCGCGCAACCCGTTCGGCTTCACGCCGGGCCAGCGCCCGCCGGGTGCGGGCGGCGCGCCCGGTGCTGCACCGGCCCAGGCGGCACAGACGCCGCCGCAGGCTGGCGCGGCGCCGCAGGTCCAGGCAGCGCCAGCCGCCGATGGTCCGCCGCCCGCCGCTGCCGGCAGCCCGGGTGGCGGCGGTGGCTTCCGTGGTGGCAGGGGCGGCCCGCCGCGCGGCTTCCTTGATGGCCGCCTGCAACTGGCGCTGTTCCACACCGTCACCTTCCGCAACGAGATCGGCATCCGGTCCGGCCTGCCGGTGCTGGACTTGCTGAACGGCTCCGCAGTCGGTTCGGCCGGCGGCGCGCCCCGGCACCAGGTGGAAGCGCGCCTGGGTGGCGGCCGCCGCGGGCTGGGCGGCAGCCTGTCGCTCAACTGGCAATCGGAAACCAGCGTGCTGGTCGATCCGTCGGGCGCCACGCAATCACCGGACGATCTGTTCTTCTCGCCGCGCGCCACCGTCAATCTCAGGCTGTTCGCCGATCTGGGGCAGCGGCAGGACGTGCTGGTGAAGATGCCCTGGCTGCGCGGCAGCCGCATTTCGCTGCGGGTGGACAATCTGCTGAACGATCGCATCAACGTGCGCAACCGGCTTGGGGCAGAGCCGTTGGGTTTCCAGCGCGACCAGCTTGATCCGCTGGGCCGCGCCGTCACGCTTTCGTTCCGGAAGCTGTTCTTCTAACGGAGGCGCGTGGCTGCGCGCGCGTGCCAGTCACGCAGCGCGGCCGCGTCTTCCGGCATCGCCAGCCCGATCCAGCCGGCAAAATCGATGATGGACAGAAGGCTGATGTCGGCCAGCGTGAAGCGCGGACCCGCAAGCCATGCGCCGGCTGCCAACTGGCCGTCGAACCACGCCATCTGGGCCAGTGCCTGCCCGCGAGCCGCTTCGGCCATCGCCGGAATCTGTTGCACCAGTCGGGCGGTGAGGGGATGGCCGTGCTGCCAGAACAGGCTGACCGGCGTGCCAAGCGCGGTTTCCACCCGCCGGATCCACATGTCCGTCTCGGCCCGTTCGAACACGGTCGTGCCGATCAGCGGCGGTTCGGGGTGCAGTTCGTCGAGATAGCGGCAGATGCTGATGGTTTCGGCGATCACCCGGCCATCGTCCAGCACCAGGAACGGCACCTGCCCGCGCGGATTCTTCGCCAGCACCGCCTCTGATTTGTGTTCCCGTGCCACCAGCGAGACCATCTGTTCCGCGATGGTCAGCCCCTTGGCCTTCAGAAACAGCCGGACCCGGCGCGGGTTGGGCGCCGGATCAGGCGCGGACCACAGCAGCATCTTGCATCTCCCCCGAACAGGGCGCCACCGTTGCACGCGCCGGCGTTTCCCGGCAAGGGCGGCCCATGCTGCCCGCCACCCCTGAAAACATTGCCCACATCGAAGCGCTCGACACGCGGCTGCGCTGGCTGTCGGCGTGGACGATCCACAATGCGAACCATCTGCGCGACAGCCGCGACGGGCTGAAGGTGGGCGGCCACCAGGCCAGCTGCGCCAGCATGACCAGCATCATGGCCAGCCTGTATTTCGGCGCGCTTGGCCCCAATGACCGGGTGGCGGTGAAGCCGCACGCCGGGCCATTGCTGCACGCCATCCATTATTTGCTGGGCAATCAGAGCCTGGATAAGCTGAAGAACTTCCGTGGTTTCGGCGGCGCCCAATCCTATCCCAGCCGCACCAAGGACGTGATCCCGGTGGATTTTTCCACCGGTTCCGTGGGGCTTGGCGTGGCGGTGACGGCGTTCGCAAGCCTCGTGCAGGATTGGCTGATCGCGCATGGCCGCCTGGCCCCCGAACAGGCCGGCCGCATGATCGCGCTGATGGGCGATGCCGAACTGGACGAAGGCAATATCTATGAAGCGCTGATCGAAGGCTACAAGCACGACATCCGCAACTGCTGGTGGATCGTCGATTACAACCGCCAGAGCCTGGATCACACCACGGCTGACCGCATGTTCCGCCGGTTCGATGACATCTTCGAAACCTGTGGCTGGCGGGTGATCACGCTGAAGCATGGCAAGCGGTTGCAGGCGGCCTTTGCGGCGCCCGGCGGCGCGGCGCTGGAAGCGTGGATCGATGGTTGCCCCAATGCCGATTATGCCGCGCTCACCTATCAGGGCGGCGCGGCATGGCGGGTGCGGCTGGCGGCCGATCTGGGCGATGCCATCGCGCCGCTGCTTGATCGCCACGATGATGATGCACTTGCCCGGCTGATGACCGATCTGGGCGGCCACTGCATCGCCAGCCTGCTCGAAGCCTATGCGCAGGCCGCCAGCGACGATCGCCCCTGCCTGATCATCGCCTACACGGTGAAGGGCAAGGGCCTGCCGTTCGCCGGCCACAAGGACAACCATGCCGGCCTGATGACGCCCACGCAGATTGCCTCGCTGCGCGACAGTCTGGGCATTGCCGAAGGCGCCGAATGGCAGCCCTGGGCAGGGCTGGGCGACAACCAGGCCGCCGCGCTGCAGGCGTTCGTGGCCGCCAGCCCGGCCGCACGCCTGCCGCAGGACCGGCCCTTCGATGCCGTGCCGGTGCCTGCCATCCCGGCGCCGGCAGGGGCCGAACAATCCACGCAGGGCGCGTTCGGGCGCATCCTGTTCGATCTGGCCAAGGCCGGCGGACCACTGGCGGATCGCATTCTCACCACCTCGCCCGATGTCACCGTGTCCACCGGGCTTGGCCCGTGGGTGAATGCGCGCGGGCTGTTCCGGCGGCAGGCGATGCCCGATGTGTTCCGCGCCGCAAAAATCCCCTCGCCACAGAAATGGCAGGGCGAACGCAGCGGCCAGCATGTCGAACTTGGCATTGCCGAACATAATCTGTTCCTGGTGCTGGCCGCCGCCGGGCTGGCCGCGCCGCTGTTCGGCACCCGGCTGATACCCATCGGCACCGTCTATGATCCGTTCATCGCGCGCGGATTGGATGCGCTGAATTATGCCTGCTATCAGGATGCGCGCTTCATTCTGGTCGCCACCCCGTCCGGCATCACGCTGGGGCCGGAGGGCGGCGCCCACCAGTCCATCAACCCGCCGCTGATCGCCATGGGGCAGCCGGGGCTGGTGCATTATGAACCGGCCTTTGCCGATGAACTGGCGCTGCTGCTGGGCCACGCGTTCGGCCAAGTCCAGGCGCCTGATGGAGAGAGCGTCTATCTGCGCCTCTCAACCCGCAGCATCGCCCAGCCGGAGCGCACGGATGCCAGCTGGCAGGCCGATTGCATCGCTGGCGGCTATTGGCTGCGCGCGCCGGCGGCTGGTGCCGAGGCTGCCATCGTGGCGATGGGCGCGGTGATGCCCGAGGCATTGGCGGCCTGGGAGGCACTGCATGAAGAGGTGCCGGGCCTGGGCCTGCTTGCCGTCACCAGTCCCGATCTGCTGCACCGCGGCTGGCGTGCGGGCCTTGATGCGGGCAGACCCAGCCACATCGTAACGCTGCTGTCGCCGCTTCGGGCCGGCGCCCGGCTGGTCACCCTGTGTGATGCGGCCCCGGCCAGCCTGTCATGGCTGGGCGGCGTGCTCGGCATGCGCGTCGTGCCGCTGGGGGTCGACTGTTTTGGCCAGACCGGTGATCTTGTCGATCTCTATCGCACCCACGGGCTCGATGCCGAGTCGGTGATCGGTGCCATGGCCCACGCCCTGCAGGGTTGACCGGCAACACGGCAGGAATGGGCGCGCCGCCGCCATGACCCGGCGCGGCAATGTGATTGACATGCTGCTGAAACATCACTGCAATCGCCGTGTCGCTTGCGCGCCAGACCATTGGATAAATCCGACAGAAAGCACGATCGAGCCTGCGGAAGGGCGCGGCAAGCGTTGACTCGATGTGGCAAAAGGCAGAGAGTCACAGGTGCCGGGGTTCAACAGCAGTCGAGGGGAGGCTGCGTGAAATCTTGGTATTCATGCCTTTTCTTTGGAATTGTCGCACTGCTGCCGGTGAGTTGTGGTGCGCATCCATCCGATACTGTGTCCGGCGCGCCCGGGGACAGACAGCATAATATTGCCGCCGGCAATGCCGGCGACAGGGAGAACATGGCCATGTCGGGCAAGCTGGATCCGCAACTGGCGCAGATTGCCGAGGAATCGGCTGCTGCCGAGGGTCAGTTCGGCATGGCCGAGCCGGAAACGGTGACGGTGATGGTGGCGTTGCTCACCGCGCCGGATGCGGCCGCGTTGCAGCGCCTGGCCGCAGCGGGCCTCACGGTCCGTTCGGCTGTGGGTGATGTGGTGACCGGGACAATCCCGGCAAACCGGCTGGCGGCGGTCGCTGCCCAGCCTGACGTGGTTGCGATCGAAGGATCGCGGCCGATGGCCCCGGAGCAGGGCCTGATGACGGAGTGAGTGTCGGCCCGGCGCGTGGGGTGCCCGGGACCGCAACAGCCTGAAGCCTGCACGCCCGATGCCCGGGCGGAAGCGGGACGGGGTCGCGCGCCGCATTGGGAAGGGGAGTGAAGACCATGAACAAGCATATCGATCCGCAACTCGGCTATCTGCTCGATGCCGCCAGCGATGCCGCCACACCATTCGAGGACATGGCCGAATCCGGCATGTTCGGCCTTGCCGCCGCCGGCGCGCGCGACAAGCCGGCCGCCACCGAGGTGGAAGTGCTGGTCCAGGCCACTGTTGACAGCGAGGCGCTGCACAAGGCCGGCCTTTCCATCCGGTCAGAGCTTGGTGACGTGTTCACCGGCACCATCCGGCTGGACAAGCTGGAGAAGCTTGCCGCGCTTGATGGCGTGGAACTGGTCGAGGCGGCGCGCACCATGGCGCCGGAACTCGATCTTGCCATTGTCGATACCAGGGTGAACCTCGTCCATGCCGGCCCGCCCGGCCGGCGGGGATCCGGCGTGATCGTGGGCATCGCCGATTCCGGCATCGATTTCACCCATCCCGCCTTCCGCAACCCTGATGGCAGCACGCGCATCCTGGCCATCTGGGACCAGACGCTGGCGCGCACCGGCAGCGAAGTGTCGCCGGCGCCGTTCGGCTATGGCGTTGTCTACAATCGCGCCCAGATCGATGCGGCGCTGGCAACGGCCAACCCGTTCGCCACGGTGCGTCACCAGGTGGGGGCCGGCGATCACGGCACCCACGTGGCCGGCATCGCCGCCGGCAACGGCCGCGGTTCCAGCGCGACCCAGCCCGAGTTCCGCTTCATGGGGGTCGCGCCAGAGGCCGACATCATCGTGGTGCGCGTCGGCGGTGGCGGCGGCGAGGGCTTCGGCACATCGGCCAACGCGCTCGATGCGGTCAACTTCTGCTACCAGCAGGCCGCCGCGCTCACCCGTCCCTGCGTCGTCAACATGAGCCTGGGCGACAATCTGGGGCCGCATGACGGCACCAGCCTGCTGGAGCGCGGCCTCGACAACCTGCTGGGCGGCCAGGGCCGTGCCTTCGTCAAGTCCGCCGGCAACGCCGGAGACATGGGCCAGCACGCCGGCGGCACCGTGGCCAACGGCGCCACGGTGGATGTGGGCATCAACATGCCCACCGGGCGCACCACCGAAATCGTCGACGTCTGGTATCCGGGCGGCAGCACCTTCCGGGCGCAGATCTTCGATCCCGACGGCAATGCCACCGCGGTGGTCAATGTGGGCGCCGCGCCCACCAACGCCACCCTGCCCGGCGGCAATGTCGTGCGCATCGATCACCGCAACAACGATGCGTTCAACGGCGACAAGCGGGTGTTCATCACCATCACCCGCGGCACCGCCGGCCAGATCCGCGCCGGCAGCTGGCGCATGCGGCTGATCAGCGTCTCGTCGGCCGGTGGCGGGCGCTTTGATGCCTGGATCCAGCGGCCCGTTGCCGGCCGCGCCACCTTCCTGGCACCGCATCGTTCCAACGAGCGCACGATCAGCACACCCGGCACCGCCCGCAAGGTGATCACCGTTGCCAACTATGCGGCCGGGGCGCCGGGGGCAGGCAGCCTCAACTCCAGCTCGTCGCGCGGGCCCACGCGCGACGGCCGCGCCGCGCCCACGCTGGCGGCGCCGGGCACCAACGTGTTTTCGGCTTCGTCGCGCTTTGGCACCGGCAACCCCTATATCGCGATGACCGGGACTTCCATGTCCGCACCCCATGTCACCGGGGTGATCGCACTGATGTTCCAGAAGAATCCCAACCGGACCCAGGAACAGATCCGCGACTGCCTGACATCAACGGCCCGCGCCGATGCCTTCACCGGCCCGTTGCCGAACACCGGCTGGGGCGCCGGCAAGGTGGATGCGCAGGCCGCCGTCAACTGCGTGCCGGCCGTGCTGACGCCGGTCCGCACCGTGATCGGCCCGAGTTGCCGATCGGTGATCGTGGTGACCTGTCCGCGACCGTCGGTGGCCACGCCATGCGTGACCGTGGTGGCCACCCGCTGCCCGACGCTGGTGGCCACGTGCCCGCCGCGGACACTGCCGCTCACCTGCGGGCCGCGCACGCTGCCGGCGCTGTGTTCGCCCAACACCAGCCCGCTCTCCTGCCTGCAGCGCACGTTCCCGGCCATGTGCGGTGGCCCGTCCATCGTTGATGGCTGCCCGTCGACGCCCGGTGGCTGTGATCCGTTCACGGTGGTGGTCAATCCCACCGTGACCGTGATCAATCCCACCATCGTGCAGCCTGGCGGGCCGATTGCTGGCCCGATTGCAGGTCCGGGCGGCTTCGGCATGGACGTCGAACAGGTGGCCCAAGCTGCGGCGGCAACCGCCTATTGGTCGGCGTTGCAGGCGATGATGGGCCCGATGATGGGGGATGCCAGCCAGGCCGCCGGCCAGGCCGGTGAAGGCGAAGCAGCGTCCGGTGCCGGGCTGCCGGCAGAAGGCTATTATGAATATGATGAAAGCTGGTTCGATCCCGACAACACCGACGGATCGGACGGTTCGGCCGGCTGACGATCACCAGCACAGCGCTGCGGCTTCGGAAGACGATCTGAAGCCGCAGCGTCTGGTGCGCCACCTGCTGTCGGCCGGCATCATCACGCCGGCCGAATGCCTTGCCCAGGGCGTGATGCTGCGCCCGGTGGGGCGTTCGCACAGCGTCTGGAAGCTGAACGTCGGCAATGAACCGCGTGCGGCCATCAAACTGTTCGGCCCCAGTCGCGGCGGCACCGATGGCAGCGCGGTTGCCGAACATGCCGTGCAGGATCTGGCCGCCAGCGTGCCGGAATTGGCCGCGCTGCTGCCCGAACGCCTTGTGCATGCCGGCCCGCGCTGGCTGGTGGCGCATCGCTGGGTGGCTGGCGAGCCGGCCTGGCAGGATGACAGCCTGGCCAGCGGCGGCGGATCGCCAGCGGCTGACATCGCCGCGCTGGCGCCGCGCGTTGCGCCCGGCCTTGCGGCCATGCATCGCGCCACGGCGCGGCTGGTGCGGGCCGGCGACAGCCGCGGCCTTCAGGCCGGCCTTGATGATCGCCTGCCCTGGGTGCTCGCCCTGTTCGATGCCGATGCGCCGCCCGAACTGTGGAGCCATGGCCTGTTGGCGCCGGTGCTGAACGCGGCCGGGCAGCGGCCGGCGCTGGTGGCCGGGATCCGGCGCGCGCGCGGTGCGTGGCGGCCGCTGGCGCTGATTCACGCTGATCTGAAGCACGACAATCTTCTGCTGAAGGCCAACGGCGGCGTTACACTTGTGGATTGGGAACTGGCCCGCTGCGGCGATCCGGCCTGGGATCTGGCGGGGCTGATGTTCCGGCCGCTGCTGGATCCCGCGCCTGAACGCCAGGGCTGGACGCCGGCCAACCAGCAGGCCGCCCGCAGCATGCTGGCCGCCTATGCCGGCGCCAGCGGCCTTGCCCGCCCGGCGTTGGCGCAGCGCTTGCTGTTCTATTGCGGTGCCTGGCTGCTGATGAGCGTGGTGCAATATCGATCCGCCGCAACCCAGCCCGACGAAGGCGAAACCCGCCGCCTGCTGGACGCGGCCGAACAGAGCCTTGCCGCGCCGGAATCGCTGGTGGCCAGCCTGGCGGATGCGCCATGATGGACGCTGCCATGCCAGCAGACGCCATCCCCGCCCAGGTGCAGACCGATATCGAGGCGGCGCGCCGCGTGCTGATGGATGCTGCCGAGCGGCCGCCGGACACGCTGACCGATCACCTGTATCAGCACTGGTTTCAGGCCGATGGCATCCACCAGGGCGGCCCCGAGGCGGGCGCCTATGCTGCGGCCACCTGCCTGCCCGAACGCTTCGAGGCCGGCTGGACCATTGCGGCCATCCGGCCCGATGGCATCCGCCTGCGCCATGCAGACGGGCGGCAGACCGTCGCCGCGCTGGGTGACATCGCGCCCGTGGACGCCACGGCGCCGCTGGTGCGGGGCCTTGCCGTGCGGCGGCTGGCGCGCACCGGTTCGGCGGTGCCGGGCTTCTGGCACCTGTGGTCGGATGGATGGCGCAGCGACGGGCCCGAACGCATGCAGCGCCTGTATCTGCCCTTGCAGCCGGACTGCCTCACCATGGCCGCGGC
>JALOSK010000157.1 GCA_025458465.1 Sandarakinorhabdus sp.
CTTCTGCACCAGATCGCCGATGTAGATGATGTTGTCGTTCTTCAGGCAGTTGGCCGAACGCACCGAAAGCTCCAGCTCGTCCACCTTCTTGAGCAGGTAACGGTTGATGCTGGCGCTGTCGTCCACTTCCACGGCACCGCCCTGGGCGGCGTGAGCCACGGGGGCGGCGACGGCCGCTTCCTCGAAGTTCACGAACAGCTGGAGCTGGTCCTGCAGGATCTTGGCGGCATAGGCCAGCGAGTCTTCCGGGCTGACGCTGCCATCGGTTTCCACCGTGATGGTCAGCTTGTCATAGTCCAGTTCCTGGCCAACGCGGGTGGGATCCACCTTGTAGCTGACCTGGCGCACCGGAGAGTAGAGCGCATCAACCGGAATCAGGCCGATCGGCGCATCGGCCGGACGGTTGGCGCTGGCCGGGACATAGCCCTTGCCGGCTTCCACGGTCAGTTCCATGTTCAGTGTGGCGCCGGCATCGAGGTTGCAGATCACCAGATCCTTGTTCATCACCTCCATGTCGCCGGTCACGGCGATCTGGCCGGCGCTCACCGGGCCCGGGCCAGTGGCGTTCAGGAACACACGCTTGGCCTGATCACCGGCCATGCGGATGGCGACCTGCTTGATGTTCAGCACGATGTCGGTCACGTCTTCGCGCACGCCCGGCAGGCTGGAAAACTCGTGCAGCGCGCCGTCCATCTTGATCGCGGTCACGGCCGCGCCCTGCAGCGAGGACAGCAGCACCCGGCGCAGGGCATTGCCCAGCGTCAGGCCGAAGCCACGCTCCAGCGGTTCGGCGATGAAGGACGCCTTGTGACTGCCGTCACCGCTGGGGCGCTGCTCCAGGTGGGTGGGCTTTTTCAGTTCGGTCCAGTTCTTGGCGATGACTGCCACGGGTTTCACCTCGGTCTTGGAAGGAGCGGATCGTCACCCGCGCGTTCCGTTGGTCGATGGATGTCTTGAACGCCGGACGCCACGCAGGCCGCCCGGCGCCAGGGCAGGCGGATCAGACGCGACGACGCTTCGGCGGACGCACGCCGTTGTGCGGGATCGGGGTCACGTCACGGATGGCCGTGATGGTGAAGCCCACCGCCTGCAGGGCACGCAGCGCCGATTCACGGCCCGAACCCGGGCCGCGCACTTCCACTTCCAGCGTGCGCACGCCGTGTTCGGCAGCCTTCTTGCCGGCGTCTTCGGCAGCCATCTGGGCCGCGAACGGCGTCGACTTGCGGCTGCCCTTGAAGCCCATGGTACCGGCCGACGACCAGGCAATGGCGTTGCCCTGCGCGTCGGTGATGGTGATCATGGTGTTGTTGAAGCTGGCGTTGACGTGGGCCACGCCGCTGGTGATGTTCTTGCGCTCCCGGCGCTTGATGCGAGCTACTTCGCGAGCCATTGGATATCGTCCCTAACCTGATGTGAAGAAGAGCAGCGGATGACCGCGCTTACTTCTTCTTGCCGGCGATCGGCTTGGCCTTGCCCTTGCGGGTGCGGGCGTTGGTGTGGGTGCGCTGGCCACGAACCGGCAGACCCTTGCGGTGACGCAGGCCGCGATAGCAGGCCAGATCCATCAGCCGCTTGATGTTCATCGCGTTCTGGCGACGCAGATCGCCTTCCACGGTGAGTTCGCGGTCGATCTTCTCGCGGATGGAGAGGATTTCAGCGTCGGTCAGGTCCTGCACGCGGCGCTCGGGCGGGAAGCCCAGCTCGGTGGCGAGACGCTTGGCCGTGGTGCGGCCGATGCCGTGGATATAGGTGAGCGCGATTTCCACGCGCTTGTTGGTCGGGATGTTTACACCCGCAATACGTGCCACAGATAAGGTCCTTTCACGCTCCACAGCGGCCCAGGGCAAGGAGCCGCTATCTCAAAGCAATATGCCGACAGCCCGAGCGGGCGCCGGTCATACTTCCGTTGCTGCGGAAGTGGCGGCGTTAGCGATGAGTCGCGCGAATGTCAAGCGGTGCGCGACGCTTGGGTCAACGATCGAGGATCGCGTCGATGCTGGCCGCCACTGCATCCATGCTGACCATACCGTCCACGCGGGCAACGATGCCGCGGCCCTCGTAATGCGGGATGATCGGCGCCGTCTTGGCACGATATTCCGCCATGCGCTGGCGCACCGTCGTCTCGTTGTCATCGGCGCGGCGCTTGAACTCGGTGGCACCGCACGCATCGCAGGTGTCGGCCACCTTGGGCAGCTTGAAACGATCGTGATACCCCTCACCACACTTGGCGCAGGTGAAACGGCCGGTGATCCGCTCAACCAGCGCATCCTCGTCCACCAGCAGTTCGATCACATGATCGATCTGCACGCCCTTGGCTGTCAGCATCGCATCCAGCGCATTGGCCTGGACATCGGTGCGGGGATAGCCATCGAGAATGAAGCCGGCGCGGGCGTCGGGCTGGTCAAGCCGTTCCGACAGGATGCCGTTGACGATATCGTCGGACACCAGCCCACCGGATTCCATGACGGCCTTGGCGGCAAGGCCAACCGGCGTCCCGGCAGCCACTGCGGCGCGCAGCATGTCACCCGTGGACAGCTGGACCATGCCGCGTTGCTTGACGAGGCGGCTGGCCTGGGTGCCCTTGCCCGCACCCGGCGGGCCCAGCAGAATGAGGTTCAACGGCGATTCCCCCTGAGTTTGGACTTCTTGATGAGTCCCTCATATTGATGGGCCAGCATGTGGCTCTGGATCTGGGCCACCGTGTCCATCGTCACGTTCACCACGATCAGCAGCGAGGTGCCACCGAAATAGAAGGGCACCTTCAATTCGCTGATCAGGAATTCCGGCAGCAGGCAGATCACGGTGAGATAGGCGGCGCCGATCACCGTGAGGCGGGTGAGCACGAAATCAAGATATTCGGCGGTGCGCTGTCCCGGACGGATGCCGGGCACGAAGCCGCCATATTTCTTCAGATTCTCGGCCGTCTCGTCCGGGTTAAACACCACGGCGGTGTAGAAAAAGCTGAAGAAGATGATGCCGGCGGCATAGAGCACCATGTAGAGCGGCGCGCCATGCTGCAGGGCGGTCGTCACCGTGGTCAGCCATTCCGGGGCGTTGCCCTGCTGGCTGGCGAACTGTGCGACGGTGAGCGGCATCAGCAGCAGCGACGAGGCGAAGATCGGCGGGATCACGCCCGAGGTGTTGATCTTCAGCGGCAGGAAGCTGCTGTCCCCCTGGAACATGCGGTTGCCCACCTGCCGCTTGGGATACTGGATCAGCACCTTGCGGACGGCGCGTTCCATCAGGCAGATGAAGGCGATGGTGGCCAGTGCAAGCACGGCAACCAGCAGCACGAAGCCGGCCGAGATGGCACCAGTGCGGCCCTGTTCGAACATGGTGCCCAGCGCCACCGGCAACTGGGCCACGATGCCGGCCATGATGATCAGCGAGATGCCGTTGCCGATGCCGCGGCTGGTGATCTGTTCGCCCAGCCACATCAGGAACATGGTGCCGCCCAGCAGCGAGATCACCGTGGAGATGCGGAAGAACCAGCCCGGATCGATGACGGCAGACACACCCTGGCCGGCGCCCCAGCCTTCAAGGCCGACGGCAATGCCATAGCCTTGCAGGATGGTGAGGAACACGGTGCCGAAGCGCGTGTACTGGTTCAGCGTCTTGCGACCGGATTCGCCTTCCTTCTTCAGCGCCATGAAGCTGGGGATGAGGCTGGTGAGCAACTGCACCACGATCGACGCCGTGATGTAGGGCGTGACACCCAGCGCGATCAGGCTCATGCGTTCCAGCGCGCCGCCGGAGAACATGTTGAAGAAGTCGAGCACGCCGCCACGGGTCTGTTCGAACAGGCTGGACAGCGCCAGCGGATCGATGCCCGGCAGCGGCACGAAGCTGATCAGGCGGAACACCACCAGCGCACCCAGCGTGAACCAGATTCGCTTCTTCAGCTCGGTGGCCTTGGAGAAATTCGCGAACGACAGGTTCGCGGCCATCTGTTCGGCGGCTGACGCCATTGCACCTACACCCGATCAAAGCTTCGTAAAACGGCAAAGCGCCGCGTATCGGCTCCATGTAGGCGACACGCGGCGCAAATGCCATGGGGTCGTTTGACCCAAGACGTGGATTACTTGCCGGCCTTGGCGGCGCGGGCAGCGGCGCGGGCGGCCTTCTGCTCCTCGCGGCTCAGCGGGGCGGCCGGCGGCGGCGGCAGTTCGATCGAACCGCCGGCCGCTTCAACGGCAGCCTTCGCCGACGCCGAGGCGCCAGCCAGCTTCAGCGACACCTTGGCAGTGAGCGCGCCAACACCCAGCAGGCGCACGCCATCGCGAGCGTGGGTGAGCACCTTGGCCTTCACCAGCGCATCGGCGTCGATGGTCTGCTTGGCGTCCAGCTTGCCGGCGTCGATCGCGGCCTGCAGGGTGCCAAGGTTCAGCACCGCATAATCCTTGCGGAAGATGTTGTTGAAGCCGCGCTTCGGAATGCGCATGTGCAGCGGCATCTGGCCGCCTTCGAAGCCGTTGATGGCCACGCCCGAACGGCTGGTCTGGCCCTTCTGGCCGCGCCCGGCGGTCTTGCCGAGGCCCGAACCGATGCCGCGGCCAACGCGCACGCGCTTCTTGCGGGCGCCGGGATTGTCGTGAAGATCGTTCAGCTTGGTCGTCATGTGATGCACTCGCTTTCGCTTACGCGCTTGATATTGCTGGCGATCAGGCCAGTTCTTCAACCTTCACCAGGTGCGCCACCTTGGCGATCATGCCACGCACTTCCGGCGTGTCATTATGCTCGCGCGTGCGGTGCAGCTTGTTGAGGCCCAGGCCGATCAGGTTCTTTTCCTGGTTCGGCGCCCGGCGGATCGGCGACCCGATCTGGGTGACTTTCAGCTTGGCCATCGGAACTCTCCTCACGCCACCGCTTCGGCGTCGGCTTCGGCAAGCTTGGCCGACACGTCGCCACGACGGGCGAGCAGATCGGCGACCTTCTTGCCGCGACGCTGGGCCACGCTCTTCGGGCTGACCTGGCCGGTCAGCGCCGCGAAGGTGGCGCGGATCATGTTGTAGGGGTTGTTGGTGCCCACCGACTTGGTGACCACGTCGGCAACGCCCAGCGATTCGAACACGGCGCGCATCGGACCACCGGCGATG
>JALOSK010000158.1 GCA_025458465.1 Sandarakinorhabdus sp.
ACCACCTGGATGCGGCGCGCCCGGATGGCGCCAGCCTCCCGGTCGGACATGCGGCGCATGCTGCCAGCCACGGGCGCCACGCTGGCAAGCTGCCCCTGCGGTGCGATGCTGAGCAGGGTGAAGGCCAGTTGCGGCGACCAGCTGTAAACCGTGAGGGTTGCGTCTACCGGGCCGGAACGGGCGCGGGCGCTGATGCAGCCCTCCAGCGCTTCGATGCCGTTGATGCGGGTGGCGCGCATCTGCGGCTGCGATTGCACGCCAAGCTGCTGCCAGCGCGCCTGCGCGATGCCGGCCAGGCTGGTCTGCCGCGGATCGGCGGCGCGCAGATCGAATTGCAGGCCGCCCGGCCCGGCACCGGTGACCGCCTGCGCGCTGTTGGTGAGCACGAAGCCCTGCGGCGCATCCAGCGCCAGCTTCAGGCTGGCATGGCGGAAACCGCTGCCCACAACCACGCCTTCGGCCGGATCATCATCATAGATCATGCCATCGATGGCATTCAGGAAGGCATCGCGATTGTGGGCGCGGTTGGACGCACGCGCGGCCAGCGCCTGGGCTTCCTTGTCCATGCGGGCGACGCGCTCGCCGCTGGGCGGGTGGGTGGACAGCCACTTCGATGGTTCGGCGCCGCCCTGGCCCTTGAGCCGGGCTTCCAGGCTGGTCTGCGCGCCCAGCGCCGCCAGGCTGTCAACCGCTGCCAGCGGATCGTAACCGGCGTTGGCAAGATAGCGCACACCCAGGCTGTCGGCCTGGCGTTCCTGTTCGCGGCTGTAGCCCAGCGTTGTCAGCCCGGCGACCATGCCGGCGCCCTGCCCGATCAGATTGGACCCGGTGAGCACGCCCGCCAGCCCGGCCAGCACGTTCGACAGCGCGGCCCGGCTCTGCCGCTTCTGGCCGTGACGGGCAGCGACGTGCGCCACCTCGTGGCCCATCACGAAGGCCAGTTCGGCCTCGTCGTTCATCAGGGCCAGCAACTGGCGCGTGATGTAGACATAGCCACCGGGGATGGCGAAGGCATTGTTGACGTTCGAATTGAGCAGGGTGACGTTGTAATCGGACGGCCGCGCGCCGCCGCCCGATTGCACGGCGATCTTCTGGCCAACGCTGCGCACATAATCGGCCACTGGCCCGCTCATGGCGCCGCCAAACTGCTGCAGGATCTCCGGATGGGCCTGGGCGCCGGCCTTGCGTTCCTGATCGGACAGGCCGGGCGGCGCCTGTGCAAGCGCTGGCGCGGCAAGGGCCGCAACGGCGAGCGAAAGGGTGAGCGGGCGCAGGACGTTCTTCATGCCGGCCAATGTAGTGCGAGGCAGCGCGAACTGCCAGCGTTCAGAGCGTGCGGCCCATCGCCAGATATTTGGCGCGGCGGGCCCGGATCAGATCGGCGGGCGCCACCTTCAACAACGGCTGCAGTTCGGCGGCAATGGCCATCGCCAGCGAGGAAATCGCCGCCGCCGGATCGCGATGCGCGCCGCCCAGCGGTTCCGGCACGATGCTGTCGATGACGCCCAGTGCCTTGCAGTCCGCCGCTGTCACCTTCATCGCCTCGGCAGCATCGGCGGCGCGGTTCTCGCCCTTGTCGGCGCTGCGCCACAGGATCGACGCGCAGCCTTCCGGCGAGATCACCGCATAGACCGCATGTTCCAGCATGATGACGCGATCGGCCGCCGCGATGCCGATGGCCCCGCCCGACATGCCTTCGCCGGTGATGGCGGCAATCACCGGCACCGGCGCCGCCAGGAAGGCCGCGGTGGCGCGCGCAATCGCTTCGGCCTGGCCGCGCGCTTCGCCATCAACGCCGGGGTAGGCACCGGCGCTGTCCACCAACGTCACCACCGGCACGTTGAAACGGCCCGCCAGTTCGACAAGGCGCGCCGCCTTGCGATAGCCTTCCGGGCGGCCCATGCCGAAATTGTGCTTCACGCGGCTGGCGGTGTCGCTGCCCTTTTCGTGGCCGATCACCATCACCGGGATGTTCTGGCCGCGCAGCGTGCCGATGCCGCCGATGATCGCCTGATCCTCGCCAAAGGCGCGATCACCGGCCAGGGGCATGAAATCGGCGACCAGCGCCTTGGCCATATCGGAAAAATGCGGGCGCTGCGGGTGGCGGGCCACCTGCGTCTTCTGCCACGGGGACAGGCGGGCGTAGGTTTCGGCCAGCAGGCGGCGCGCGGCGCCTTCGGCATGGCGAGCGCCGGCCTCGTCACCGGCGGCGCGATAATCGGCGGCGCGCTGGCTGATCTGGGCGATCGGCTTTTCAAAGTCGAGATAGGTCGTCACGGCATAACGCCTAGGCGAAAGGTTGCGCTGCGGTCAATGGCGGCCCCATCCCATCACCTGCTTCACAGCCTCTGCCAGCGGAAATACCACACCTCGTGGCCCAGCCGCCGCGCCTTGGCTTCATAGCGCGTCTGCGGCCAATCGGCGGGGCGGGTGAGGAAATCGGCGGCGCTGTCGCCCAGCCAGCGGAAATCGTTCCGGCGCTGCATCTGCATCAGCGCCCAGCGGCAATAGATCGGGTGATCGGTGCCAAAGCGGAACTCGCCGCCGGGCTTCAGCACGCGGGCAATCCGGTCGATCGGGCCGGGGTTCATGAAGCGGCGCTTGGCGTGGCGGGCCTTGGGCCAGGGATCAGGGTGCAGGAGGAACACGCGATCAAGGCTGGCCGGTTCCAGCCGTTCCAGCACGTCCAGCGCATCGCCGTGATGGATGCGCACGTTGGCAAGGCCGCCATCGCGCACCGCCATCAGCGCGCCAACCACGCCATCCACGAACGGTTCCGCGCCGATCAGGCCCACAGCCTCGTTGGCAGCGGCCTGGCCGGCCATGTGTTCGCCCTTGCCGAACCCGATTTCCAGCCACAGCGGGCGATCATCGCCGAACAGGCGCTGCGCGGTGATCGGGCCATCGGCGGGCACGGCGATCTGGGGCAGCAACTGTTCGAACAGGGCCGCCTGCCCCTGCCGCAGCGCGTGGCCCTGCCGCCGGCCATAAAGGCGGCGGATGGTGGTGGGATCGGAAACGGGAGCGGTCGATTCGGTCATCGCCGCGTCGCCATGCCCGAAAGCCTGCCTGTGGAAAAGGGCAGGACGCCGGCGCCAGCCCTTGGCGCTTTGATCTTGATCAAGGCAAGCCGCAGGCCGAGCGTCGACACTGGCCGGCAAAATCGGGGAGGACGCAGGATGGACGCCGTGACGAAACCACAGCCGCACGATGAAGCGGCGATCACCGAGGTCGATGTGCTGGTGGTGGGTGCGGGGATTTCGGGCCTGTCCGCCGCGTGGCACCTGAAGGAACGCCTGCCGCACAAGCGCTTCCTGGTGCTGGAGCGCGAGGCCAGCTTTGGCGGCACCTGGCTGACCCACAAGTTCCCCGGCATCAGGTCAGACAGCGATCTTTATACCTTCGGCTTTCACTTCAAGCCGTGGGTGGGCCCGCCGATTGCCACCGCCGCCGAAATCCAGGCCTATCTGGGCGAGATGATCGCGGAAAATGATCTGGACCGGCATATCCGCTACAACCACAGCATCGAAACGGCGTCATGGGACAGTGCGACCGCGCGCTGGACGTTGACCGCCCTGCTGCCCGATGGGTCGCGCCGCCAGTATCGCGCCAATTTCCTGTGGATGGCGCAAGGCTATTACCGGCACCATCAGGGCCACTGGCCGGACTATCCGGGCATGGACCAGTTCAAGGGCGAGATCGTCCACACCGAGGAGTGGGACGAGACGACGGATTACACCGGCAAGAAGGTCATCCTGATCGGTTCGGGCGCGACGGCGGCCACGGTGGTGCCGGCGATGGCCGAAAAAGCCGCACACATCACCATGATCCAGCGCAGCCCCACCTGGTTCATGCCCGGCCGCAACGTGAACGAACTGGCCGAACTGCTGCGCCCGATCGGGGTGGACGAAGCCACCATCCACGACATCGTGCGCAAGAAGATCATCTATGATCAGGATCAGATCGTGCGCCAGTGCCGGGATGCGCCCGACGCCGTGGCCGCCGAACTGCTGGCCGGGGTGCAGGCATTGCTACCGGAAGGCTTCGACATGCGCCATTTCACGCCCAGCTATCGCCCGTGGCGGCAGCGGCTGGCCTTCGTGCCCGATGGCGACCTGTTCGCCGGCATTCGCGCCAGCAAGGCCGATGTGGTGACCGGCACCATCGCCCGCTTCACGCCAGAGGGCGTTGAAATGCAGGATGGCACGCAGGTTCCAGCCGACCTGATCGTGCTGGCCACCGGCTTCAACCTGTGCGTATTCGGCGACATCGAATTCAGCCTCGATGGCCAACCGCTCGACATGGCCGATACGGTGACGTGGCGCGGCATGATGTTCACCGGCGTGCCCAATCTTGTGTGGGTGTTCGGCTATTTCCGGGCGAGCTGGACGCTGCGTTCGGACATGATTTCCGAATTCACCTGCCGCCTGCTGAAGCACATGGAGGACAAGGGCGTCGACCGGGTGGACGTGGTGCTGCCCGCGGAACTGGAAAGCGCGCCGCGCGGGCCCTGGGCTGATCCGGAGGATTTCAACCCCAATTATCTGACGCGCGATCAGCATCTGCTGCCGAAAACCGCACCGGGCGCGGAATGGCGCCACACGCAGGATTATTGGCGCGAAAAGGACGAGATGCCACGAGTCGATCTGGATGGCCCGGCCTTCACCTATGCAAAGGCGCGGGCAGTGCAGCCAGCCTGAGACAAAGCTCCGGCTTGCGCACTGCCATATCTTTGCCCCAATAGAGCCCGCGCTGGCAGATGGGGCCGGCGGTGACAGAACGGACAACAATGCTCTCGGGTGTAAGATCGCTGGTGATGGGTGGCCGCGAGGTGTGGCCGCTGGTGGAAGGGGGCAAGGGTGTTTCCGCCACCAACCACGCCTCTTCGGGCGCGTGGGCGCTGGCCGGCGGCGTCGGCACCGTCAGCGCCGTCAATGCCGACAGCTATGATGCCGATGGCCATGTCATCCCGCAGATCTATCGCGCCGCCACCCGCCGCGACCGGCACGAGGAACTGGTGCACTATGCCATCGAAGGCGGCGTGGCCCAGGTGCAGCGCGCCTATGACATCGCCTCATCCGAACTGAAGCGCGGC